>JAJFMK010000025.1 GCA_021772215.1 Chlamydiota bacterium
AGCCCACCTCGATTGTAGAGCTGCTCTTACAGGAGAAAGAGGGTCTCTTTCGAGCTAAAGAGCCGCACCTTTCGCTCCCTCTGATCTCACTACGTAATAGCCTTCCCGCGATCCGCTCCGCCGGCAGGCTCTGTCAACGCATCTTAAAAAGCCAAGCCGAAGGCCATAGCTCTCCTGAAATCTACCTCCTGCTACGCAGACTCCTAATCGCCCTCGATGATGGCATAAACCCGGCAGCTATCGAGGCGACCTTTAACTTAAAACTTCTCTTTTCTGAAGGGTTAATCTCCTTCGAGACAAAATTAAGCGCTTTTAATGACAATGAATGGGAGCAGGCTAAAGTGTTAACTACAAATCGAAGCGTTGAGCGCTTAAAGGAGATTGAGCTTCTCCCTACAATGGTCGAACTAAGCGAAAAATTGGTGGGAGAGCTATAGCTCCCCCACCCTAAAAACCTGTTATCTCTTCGCTGTTTGTAGTGTCTCAATCCAGCCGCTTAGCTGAGAAAAAAGCCCTTCGATATCGCCAAAGGTTCCCTGTACGCCTGCTCCCTTCGCCTTTATCGGCAGATTCTGTTCTAATTTTTTCTTGGCTGGCCCACTCTTATTCTTCTTATTGATACCCTTTACGATGCTATTGACATCCCTCACATACTCTTGAAAAGTCTCCTCTCCCTGAACAAGTTCTGTAATCTCTCTTTGAAGAGCCATCATGTCTTCACGCTCTAGGTTTTGGAAGATTCTCTTAATCTCCTCAAAATTTGTAACAACTTGATCAAAATCGTAGCCGGTCTCTTCACGGCTATCTCTTTCATCGACATCTTTGTAGAGATCTCCTAGAGATCCCTTTAACTGGCCAATTACTTTAAGTAGGTCTTGTAGAGCCATAAATATTCCTCCTTAACAAGGGTTTTTCCCTTTACCCCTATTTTCCAGTTTTCCACCCCTCCAAGCAATTTTATTCCCTTTTAATAGTCTGATAAAGCCACCAACAAATATAACTCTTTCATATTAAAAGGATTATGGAAGATCAATTTTCCTTAACCCACGCTTCATGCCAAACCCGATCAACGATAAATTCCTCTTGAAAAGTGACTTAAGCTTTGGTAGGATAATAGCTCACTTTTCGCGGAAGTGGCGGAATTGGTATACGCGCTACCTTGAGGTGGTAGTGGGAGAAATCCCGTGGGGGTTCAAGTCCCCCCTTTCGCATCCACAGGTCAACATAGAACCTACATATTTTGTAGGTTTTATGCTTGATCTCCCAGAATAGAGTCCTCTCTTTCGCCCTGTTCGCTAGAGGGCACAGAGATCACAGAGGGGTACCACATTTTTCCTCTCTCGTCCTCTAGCGAAGAGGGCAAGCGAGTGGTTCCCATTTGAATGCATTTTTTGTCTCACACAGTGCAATGCGCATAGAAATTTCTTCTCCAATAAGTTATGACACTCCTTTTAGTGGAAAATCGGATGTGAAAAAAAACAGCTCCTTTGCTACCTTTGTCGCATGTCAAAGCTTTTTCGAATTTCTCTATTCATCGCTTTGCTCTTCTCTCTTTCAGCTTCAGCTGAAAACATTTCTGATAGTGATCAATCGTCGAATATCACTGATTTTTTTGAAGACATCCTTCTGATTGTTAATTTCAACCATCCACATTATGAAAATATCGACTTTCTTAAAGAGGTCTATGCGCCATATTTTCCTAATATTGTCTTTTATGGAGAGGTGACCCACCCAGAGGTTGTGCAAATCAAGACAGAGACAGGGTGGTACGCACATCGTGTGTTGAAAGACGCCCTGATTAGGTATCCAAGGTTTAGAGGCTACATCTGTACTCAAGATGACTGTTTTGTACAATTTTGGAACTTCCCCGGCTTGGATAAAAACAAGATCTGGTTTCATCCAATTTGGGCAGCCTCCCTCTCCAGTGACAAAATTTCTTGGGCTTGGTGGGAAAAACCGTGTGGCCGAGACGCTGTTTGGCATGCCTATTGCAAACTGGGCAAAAGAAACGTCAAACAGCTAACTCATAACTTTGGCTCTTTGAATATCCCCTACAGCTGGGCTGATTTCTTCTATCTTCCCGGAAAATATCGAACAGACGTTTTGGAAATTTGTGACTGCTTTGATAATCCGGATGTTTTTCTAGAGATCTCTGTACCGACGATTTTGTTTAGCCTAGAAGAGAAAAGTAAGATAGAGATGTTACACGCTTATTGGGGTGGAGCTAGGATCAGCGCCGACTTCGATGGCTATGACCCAAGCTTTCACTGGATACACCCCATCAAATTTTCTTCCCAAAGCTCTAGAGAATTTGTTCTCAACCTAGTTGAAAACCACCAGAGCCAATAGGCCCCTATCCAGTCAAATCTATTTAAATTTATTGCTTTTGAAGGACTTCCAATTCTTGAGGCTCAAACTGCGCGGCCGTTTGATACATCTTTGAACTCATTGAAATCCAAGAAATCCCTTTGTAAGCATCCCCTAGTAACATGTAGAGCTGGTGAAATAGCTTGGGAAAGTCTTTCTTAAGCTGATCGTTATCATAAATTCTTTCAATCCTCTTACCCTGCCTGATTGTCTCTTGCCAGTGTCCAATCGATTGACCTTCCTGAACAACTTTAGCGTTTCGCACATACATATCCAGAAGAAGAAGAGCTGCCTGAAACTGTTGATCTTGCTCCTCAATACTCTCAACTAGAAGCTTTGTACAGAGGTTTGCCTGCTCTACAGCCCTCTCTCCGTGAGGTAAAATCGCTTCAAAAAGCCTGCGTGTAGAGTGAATGCGAGAATATCCACTTTTTAATGCACGAATATCTATAAATGCCCAATTAAATTCTCTTTCAAATGCCTTGGGTTGATTTTCTTGCGCAGACTCTAAGGCATTTAAGAGCATAAACTCTGTTGGATGTATTAATTTGGAAATTGCGAAGAATGATTGTTCGTATTTTGTAATAGAATCTCTATTAACGGCTGAAGTCAAAAAAAACACTCCTTACTAATTCTATAACACAGCAAGTATCAACGATGAGCTTGCCTTAAGTCAACAGCAAGATCCGGGTATAGTCATAATTTCCCCGATCGACTATAGTGCATTTTTTATGTATTGTTACGCCTGTTGCACAGCCACGTCATATGAGATGAATGCTCTCAACCGCCATCTCAAAGAGAAATATACCACCCGCTTTGAAGAGGGTGTGATTCATTTGGCCTATAAACAGGGCGATATCTTCTTCTTCCCCTACGGTGTCATCGTCTTTTGGGGTATCGAACAGGGCGACGACCAGGCCTTTATCGACGAGGTGGAGCCCTTCGAAGTGCTGCCGAATGAGGAGATTGAGACTGACAAATTTAACTACACCATCAGCGAAGATACGCAAGTTAAAAAAGATGAGATCATCCTACCCAACCACAACTTCTACACCCTTCTAGCTGTCTCGCACGCTCTGGCGCAGTCGATTAAATTGACCATTTTTGAGAGGACGATCCAAAAAGCTGTCCGCTCCGTAGGAGATATTCCACACTGGCTGGCGCAAAATGGAACCATTCCCCTCTCCAGACGCCAGATCCGCAAAAAAATGGGTGAGCTATTCATCGACAGAAGCAGCATCAACCTTCACTTTGACATCTTAGACCTTCCCGAATTCTTTTCAGAGTATCCCGATCTAGAGTTTTACTATGAGAAGGCGATCCACTACCTGGAGCTGAAGCCTCGTATCGAAGTCTTAAACCAGCGCCTCGACGTCGTCCACCGCTTCTTTGAGCTTTTGGGCAACGAGCTCAACCATCAGCATTCAAGCCGCCTAGAGTGGATCATCATCTTGCTCATTTTAGTCGAGGTGGTCCTCACCATCTCCATCGACGTGCTTCACATCTTGTAACAGGTCGACACCTCCCGGATGCCAGGGACCACAGCGAAGAATCCTTCCGACACTTTTATAGAGTGCATAGAAAAAATTATACCTTTCAAACGCCTCAAGAGAATACTCTGAACAGCTGGGATAGAAGCGGCAGCACTCCCCTGTCATAGGAGAGATAAAGCGTCGATAGAAGCGAATTAGTAATCTCATGGGATCAAGAGTAGCATACCAGGCTGGAGAGTGTCACTCTCCAGCCTGTTTTTCTCTCTTAGAGCTGTGATGCTTACCTCATGTTTTTTGGCGATCTTCCAGAGAGAGTCACCTGACTCCACCTCATACTTTTTTTCAGAAGGCTTGGGCGTCGGCTTTTGGCTAACCTTAAATTTCTGTCCTGCTAAGAGTAGAACAGCTTGGGAGCGGGTCGTATTTAACAGCTCTTTAGCGTAGGACTTAGCCAGGTCGCTGTCGGCAGGAAGAAGGTTGATCAGCGATATCACCGAAGCGTCATCGAGCTTCTTCAGTGCGTACGAGAAGTCCACTTTTAAGAGAAGCTCGGCGGCAAAGGGGGAGTTAAGGTAGAGCTTGAGAAACTGTTTAGCGTCGGTAGCTCTGGAAGCCGCCTCAAAGGTTGCAAAATCGCTTGCAAGAACGAGATGAGCGATCTCATCTGTCGACAGATCCCAATCGAGAAGCAGTTTCTCTAACTTAGCAAAGGGCGTTGTCATCGAAAAGGCAGCCAGAAGGTCTGGCTCCTCTTGCTTTAAAAGCATCGCAAAGAGCCCTTCGGCCGAAAAGGGATAGCGCTCTCTCTTTGCAAACTGTTCGATGGCGCTCATCTGCTCTTCGCTTAGCAAGGGGTAGAGAGTCACTTCGAAGGGGTCATCGAGAGTCTGGATCTGCAATCGTCTAGCCTCAAAGGGTCTCTGTAACCCGCGCAAAGCTCTATCGATATCAAAGCGATGCTCTTCGAGCATCACGCCGAGGGTAAGGTCGCGTACTGTATAGCCATCCTCGACCATCGAGCTGTCTGAGAGCTTTCCAATCAGCTGCTCGAAGGGCAGTTTTCTCAATAGCTGCAGCGTCTCTACAAGGGAGGTCTCCTCTTCGAGGATAAATGTAGAGTTCACGATCGGCTTCACTTTGGCCCAAAAGAGGTTTGGCTTCTCTTTTGTCATCACAAAGAGAAAAAAGCCGAGCAGGAGGATATTTAGGGCGCCGCTAACGAGCAGCCCCTGGGTCAGATGGAGAGCTCTTTTTGATTCAAGGCGCTGCATGTTCACTCACCCGATCTTCTAAAGCATCGAGGGAGCGTTTGATGCCTTCGGGAAGCCTCTCACCAAAGATCTTAAAGTAACTTCGTAGCTCCTTCACCTCTTCAGCCCACTCTTTGGGATCAATTGTCAAGAGCCGCTCTAAGGTCTCCCTAGAGATGTCGAGCCCCTCACTATCGAGATCATCGATGTTTGGTAAGAGGCCGACAGCCGACTCCTGCGCCTCCACAGCACCCTCGCAGCGCTCAAATATCCACTTTAAGACACGGCTATTCTCTCCAAAGCCGGGCCAGATAAACTCACCGCTCTCATTTTTTCTAAACCAGTTGACGGCAAAGATTTTGGGGATAACCTTTCCCGCCTTTCCCACATTGAGCCAGTGGCCAAAGTAGTCGCCCATGTTATAGCCGCAAAAAGGGAGCATAGCGAAGGGGTCATGACGCAGCTTTCCCACGGTACCGGCAGCGGCGGCCGTCATCTCGGAAGAGACGCTAGCGCCGATAAAAGTGCCATGCTCCCAATCAAACGCCTCATAAACAAGCGGCGTAACACTGGAACGGCGCCCGCCAAAGAGGATCGCCGAAATCGGCACGCCGCTTAAGGACTCCCAGTCGGGATCTATAGAGGGGCACTGCGCCGCCGAGACGGTGAAGCGCGCGTTGGGATGGGACGCCTTTTGAGGTCTGTTTGGAGTCCAGTCCTCGCCTCTCCAGTCAATCAGATGTTTGGGAGGCTCTTTTGTCATCCCCTCCCACCAGACATCCTGGTCATCGGTGAGGGCGACGTTGGTAAAGACCGCATCATGCCTAATCGTATCCATCGCCTGTGGGTTTGAAACATGTGAGGTGCCGGGGGCGACGCCGAAAATGCCCGCCTCAGGGTTGATTGCATAGAGCTTTCCATCGGGACCCCAGCGCAGCCAGGCGATATCGTCGCCGACAGTCTCTACCTTCCAGCCAGGAAGGGTAGGCATCAGCATCGCCAAGTTGGTCTTACCGCAGGCGCTTGGGAAGCTGGCGCAGAAATAGCGCTTCTTCCCTTCAGGGTTGGTGACGCCCATAATTAACATATGTTCCGCCAGCCAGCCCTCGTCACGTGCGATTGCCGAGGCGATACGCAGCGCAAAGCACTTCTTTCCCAAGAGAGCGTTGCCGCCGTAGCCGCTGCCGAACGACCAGATCTGACGAGTTTCGGGAAAGTGGGCGATACAGGTCTTTTCAGGATTGCAGGGCCAAGGAGGCTCTCGCTCCCCCTCTTCAAGCGGACAACCTACCGAGTGGACGCCGGGAACAAAGGAGTCATCGCCTAAGGCATCAAGAACTTTTGTTCCAATACGGGTCATCATCGCCATATTGATCACAACATAAAGAGAGTCTGTCAGCTCAATGCCCACCTTAGCTAAAGGGGATCCGACAGGACCCATCGAATAGGGAATCACATAGAGAGTTCGGCCGCGCATCGATCCCTTAAAGAGAGTTTTGAGATGCTTCAGCATCTCTTTGGGATCTCTCCAGTTATTGGTAGGGCCGGCGTCGATCTCTTTTTCGCTGCAGATAAAGGTTTTACCTTCGGTACGAGCCACATCTTCGGGATCGGAGCGAAAGAGAAGCGAGTTCTTCCTCTTTAAGGGGATTGCGACATCCTTTTCAACAAGCTGCCGCCTATACGCGGCAAGCTCAGCCTCATCACCCGTGATGTAGACGACATTTTTTGGCTCCGTCAGCTTTGCAATTTCGTCGACGAACCGGGTGATATCCTCTCTCACGACTTCCTCCTCTTAAAGCTGTCGAGGTGTTCTAGAGCTTTTCCAGTTCCTAGGCAGACAGCTAAGAGGGGATTAGGAGCAATGATCACCGGCAGACCAGTCTCTTTAATCAGCGCCTTATCGATCCCCTTAATCAGCGCGCCACCGCCGGCGATCACCATACCGCGCTCGACGAGGTCGGCCGCCAGTTCGGGAGGGCACTTTTCGAGTGTCAGCTTCACACCTTCAACGATCTGCTGGATCGGCTCACCGAGACATTCGCGGATTTCAACGGAGTTGATCCTTTTTGTCACAGGGAGACCTGCCACCTGATCGCGTCCACGCACCTCCATCTCCAACTCGTGGGAGCCTAGAGAATAGGCGGAGCCGATCGTCATCTTGATCTCTTCGGCAGTTCTAGGTCCGATCATCAAGTTGTAGGTGCGGCGCATGTAGTTGATGATGCAGTCGTCAAACTCATCTCCCGCGATACGAAGAGACCTTGACTCGACAATACCTCCCAACGAGATAATGGCAATCTCTGTCGTACCGCCGCCGATGTCGATAATCATGTTAGCAGAGGGCTCATGAACCGGGAGATCGACGCCGATCGCGGCAGCCATCGGCTCTTCGATCAAGATCACCTCCTGCGCACCCGCGTGGAGCGCCGAATCTTCGACGGCGCGCTTCTCGACACCGGTGATTCCTGAGGGAACGGCGATCAAAATTTTGGGTCTAAAGAGCGTTCTAGAGGGGCTCACCTGCTGAATCAGCGTCTTAAGCATCCCTTCAGCAATCTCAAAGTCGGCAATTACACCATCTTTCATTGGACGAACGGCGTGGATCTTGCGCGGCGTCTTACCGAGCATCGCCTTCGCTTTTTGTCCCACCGCTAACACCTCACCGGTGAGCGGGTCGACTGCTACGACAGAGGGCTCTGCCGAGACAATGCCTCGGCCGCGCACATAGATTAATGTGTTGGCGGTTCCTAAATCGATTCCGATATCACTGGAAAAAACGCCGCGGAAACGGTCTATCTGGCCGTGAGCCGCGTTGTAGATTCCCCTAAACTTTCGCTTAATCTTTTCACTACTAAAATTTCCTGGCATCAGTTCTCCTTCACGTTTGGAGAAGCTCGAGCACCTCTTCCCAGGTGAGCCTCGATAAAGCCTCATCATCAGTAGAGACTACCTGTTTAACAAGGCCCCTCTTTCTCTTCTGAAGCTCGACAATCTTCTCCTCAATCGTCCCTTTTGTGACAAGTTTATACGAAGAGACAGATTTTTTCTGCCCCATTCTGTGCACGCGGTCGGTTGCCTGATTTTCAACAGCTGGATTCCACCACATGTCATAGTGTATAACTGTATCAGCACCAGTTAGGTTGAGGCCCGATCCCCCCGCTTTTAAGCTAACTAAGAAAATCGGAATTTCCTCATCTTCATTAAATTCTTTTACGATGCTCATGCGGTTTTTCGAGGTGCCATCGAGATAGCTAAAGCGAATGCCGCGCTCTTTTAAGTCCTGACTCATGATCTGCAGCATACGTGTATACTGACTAAATATTACCGTCTTATGGCCGCCGCTAAGCAGGTTCTCCATTAATTCAATCAGCATCTCATACTTGGCGCTGTCACCGGGGTCGACGCTATCTTTAGCAAAGATCGCCGGATGGCAGCAGATCTGCTTTAGACGTGTCAGCGTCGCTAAGACATGGATCTGAACCTTATCGAAGCCCTCTTTCTTCACTAGCTGAGAGAGCTCCTCACGAGCGGAATTGGCGTAAGAGCGGTAGAGCTTCGCCTGTGTCTCGGTCAAACTGCAGTAATAGACCATCTCAGAGACGGGCGGCAGCTCGGCGAGCACATCCCTCTTCATACGGCGCATGATAAAGGGAGAGACCTTCTTTTTCAAAGTCTCCATCGCCTCTCTGTGCGAGCTTCTCGGGATGCGGATATACTTTTCGACAAAACGCTCGTAGCTGCTAAGGAGCCCCGGCGTCAAGAAGTCAAAGAGACTCCAGAGCTCATCGAGCGCATTTTCGACCGGAGTACCGGTCAGAATCAGACGATGGCTGGCGTTGAGAGCTTTGACAGACTTTGCATTGCGCGTGCTGCGATTTTTGATGTGCTGCGCCTCATCGAGGATCGCATAGGCAAACTCAATCTTCTGATAACACTCGATATCCTTCTGAATTAAACTGTAGGAGGTGACGACTACGTCAAACTTATCTAGGCAGTTGATCAATTTTTTTCGCTGTGTAGGTGTGCCATCGACGGTGAGAATTTTTAATTTCGGATTAAACTTATTGAACTCCTCTTTCCAGTTGTAGATCAAAGAGGTGGGGCAGACAACAATCGACTTGGCCTGCTTGTTCATGTCATGATGTTGCGTGATGGCGATGATCGCCTGCAGCGTCTTACCCAGTCCCATATCATCAGCCAAGATGCCGTTGAGATGCATGGTGCGTAAGCGCTCGAGCCACTCGACACCCTCTTTTTGATAGCAGCGAAGCTCCGCAACGATCGCCTTTGGAATCGGTGTAGAGTCAAGAGCGCTTTGACCCAGCATCTGCTTTTGAATCTCCTGCAGCCGCGGTGACATCGAAATCTCGATTGGTAGACCAACAAATTCTCCCTCGTTAACCATTACGAGACTCCAAAGAGGCCTCTCCTCTTTATGGCATTTGAGCTGGTTGATCCCGATCTCATCGAAGATCTGCACCACGGGTGAGAGCTTCTCCAAGTTGAGCACCAGATAGCGGCCCACTTTGGCACGCTTACCGCGCTTTTTGCTCTCTTTTGATGAGGGAAGCTCGATGAAAGACTGCTTCGTCGCAATGCAATCCCAAAGCTGACCGACGGTGGTTCCTTTGAGCGGCCCATCCACCTCCAGCTCCACAGAGTAGCTGTTGATTTTGCTGCTCTCTTTAAGGTGGAGGATAAACTTCGTATTGTCGTAGAGGAACTGCTCTTGCAGATTTTCGGGGCAGTTAAAGGTGATACGACCCTGATAGCGCGGAATCGTCTCGGTCATAAATTCGACAATTTTCTTTTCACTTCGGACGCGGAAGACCCCTTGCGGATGGTCGAAGGCAAAATCTTGGAAGAGATCGTCGACGATCTTCTGCTCTTCAGTCAAATTTCTTGCTAAGATGCCCTGCTCTCCTACGAAGGGGTAGATCTCTCCCACTTTGAGCTGTGAAGTAGCATAGGGGACGCGAATGTCGTCATAGACAAAGTCTATCGCCGCTTCGAGTTCACCATCGAGATACTCAATTTGACACTCCCCTTGAAGATCGCCTGAGAAGGGCAGCGTGACGATCTGATCTAAGAGCTCACGACTCGAGACGTCACCATAGCGGAGCAGCTCCGGCAGACCGTTTTCAACAAAAGTGCCAAAGAGCGGCTCGGGGATCGCCATATGTTGAATCTGCCTTAAAGAGCGCAGGTGCTTACGCTTCA
>JAJFMK010000241.1 GCA_021772215.1 Chlamydiota bacterium
CTAGAAGGGTTTAAAACGGCCATTCCTATTGAATGTCCCCTATCCTTCAAAGTGGCTAATTTGGGGGAATTCACTCCGATGTGCTACCCTTAATGGTTAGCTATCCCGAAGTGAAGGGGAAATTGGATCAAAAAGCAAAACGCTAGCAACGGATTGGTTTACATGACTTCTAAACAAGAGACTGTCGATTACATCATTAAGCAGATGGATGGGGCAGGAGATGTGCGCGCGAAAAAGATGTTTGGCGAATATGGAATCTTTTGCGATGGAAGGATGGTCGCTTTGGTGTGCGACAATCAACTATACGTAAAGCCCACTCTTGCAGGCGAATCATTTCTTGGCGAGCCAGAAGAGGCTGAGCCCTATCCTGGTGCCAAGCCCTGTTTTCTAATTTCGCCAAGCCAATATAAAGATGGGGCTTGGCTCTCTGAGCTTATCAAAATATCCACAAAAGAACTTCCTCTACCGAAAAAGCGACCTTCTAAAAAGCGATAGAAGGATTGTTGTCCCTAACCTTTTTAAGGAGCCACTGATCAATTCGTGCAGGTCGCTTTTTTGCCCTTTCGTTCCCATTTGATCAATTTCATAAACCCCCTACTGTCAACAGTATGCGAATTTATGAAATCAACCAACTGGAAACGAAATCATCAAAAAATCGGCTGTACCCTAATTATTCAGCGGCTCCTTAAGATTAGGACAGTCTTTATTGCGGCCTAGCCTAAGAGCAGTAGCGCAAAGACGAAGGCAAAGAGTGAGAAGGACTCAATGATACCGATCGCTGCGAAGCACTTTCCGTAGACAGAGGGCTGTTTGAGAGTCGCCTGCATACCGGAGGCGCAAACCTTACCTTGGAAGATCGATGAGAGCATGATCGCCAAGCCTGAAAAAGCGCCAATTGCCATACCGTTAATAGGTGATAGTGTTCCTGCCTTGATGGCGTTAGCCATCAGAAGCATCAAAATGAAGCCATAAATTGACTGTGAGGCGGGCGCGGCGCTCATCGCAATAAACTTACCCTGCCCCTCTTCGACGCGGCTCATCGCAGCGTGCGACGCCTCACCGGCGATCCAGCAGCCAATACTGCTACCGATACAGCCTAGTCCAAGCGATAACGCGGGTCCTACGAGACTAAAATCCATCTTACTCGTCCTTTGTTTTAATTCTTAATGGTTGAAACTGTTTGCCTCCCCCCTCGAAACAGTAGTGGTACCACTCCAAGAAGTTGAGACGAAGGCCATGAATCACTCCCCCCATAATCGCAAGCCCCATGTTAAAGATGTGGGCGAAGGCGATTAAAATCACCGAGACCACCAGGGGAAGAGCGTCGGCCATCTCATTAATTGTGGCGGCCATAATACCCCCGGCCAGCCCTAGGGCATAGAGCCTCAAATAGGAGAGGATATCACCTAAAATTTGAATGACTGTCGCGATTTCTAAAAGTCCTAAAAGGCGATGCTGAACAACACTGAGAATAAGTGCAATAGAGAGACCGACAATCATTAGTTCGATTCCTAAAAGCTGGGCAAAATCTCTACTCATGCCAAAGCCAAACTGCACGATCGAGGTGTAGTTGAGGTGGACGGGAACGTACAAGTAGGCGCCGATAATAAAGAGAATCCAGCCGCCCATTGCCCAATTACTTCTAAGGTAGCGCGCCATCCCCACACAGACATGTAGAACACCGATCAAAAGAGCAAGCTCCAGCAGGATATAGCCCGAAAACTTATTCACAACAATATAGCTCTCTTTGCCATTCTTCACCTCAACGGCCTCTGCTAAAAACTCTTTTCCCGAAGTCGCCTGCTCAACTTGAGGATACTTCTCCACCCAATCGGAATAGACATCATCTTTGAGGTTCAGGTGGTAGGCTGCTTTCTGCTCGACAAGCCAGTTGACAACCGAGACCTTTCTTAAAGGGTTATCTAACGAAAGATCGATACCAAAGTAGCTATTGGAGAGCACGCCCCAGACGATGCATCCTATAGAAAGCGTCGTAACGAGCGTCAAGAAGCGTCGCTTTAATCCCTTGAGGTTGGGGAATTTAAACCAAAAGTAGAGCGACATCAGCAAAAAGATCGTGCCATAACCCGCATCGTTAATGATGATGGCGAAGAAGAGGGCAAAAAAGCCGACAACCCAAAGAGAGGGATCTTTATCTTCGGGTGATGGGGTGTCGTAAATATGGACCAGATCCTCTCCTACACGATGAAACCCGCTGTTTTTTAAGCATGTCGGAATTCGCTCGCCCTTTCCAATGAGAACCTCATCGAAGAAGACCTTAGATTTTTTGCATAAAGGCTTTATCTCGTCAATATCATCGACAGGAACCCACCCTGTTGCCATGAAAAGCTGTCCGTCAAGCCCAGACTCTACGCGTAAGTTAGCCTCGGCTAAACTGTCGAGGTTGGACTGCTCTAAGAGAAGCTCATGGAAGGCGTCGTTATAGGGAAGATACGCCTTTAACTCCTCCTCCCTCTCATGGATATGATCTTTGACCTCTTCAATTTCAGCCTCTAGTTCAGATAAGGGTTTATCGATCTGAACCTCGACCATCTTTGGTAAAACTCGTCTCTCCTTGGCAATGGAGATATAGTGAGCCAGCTCCTCTCCCGTACTGATCTGGATGAAGCCCTCTTGAGGAAGCTGCTCTTTTGAGATGCCGATCCTTCCGGAGAAAAACTGCACATGCATCTTCCCATCGCGTTCGATCGCTTCGATCTTCTCAGGTGGAAAGTAGCCAAAAGAGTGAACTTCATGCCAATTGTTCTGCAGATCGATCAGACGTTGACGATCCGCCTCGAGCTTTTCCCATAGCGCATTGAGTTTATGGACAAATCTCTTCGCCTTGCTGGGGTTGACATCTTCGAGTTGCTCTACGGGCGGTTGTTTGCGCAAAACTTTAATGGCAGAGACAATTGCCTCGAGCTCTTCAGAGTGACTAAAACCACTCTTGCGCTTTTCGGCAAAGTCGATCACGCCCACTTTTTGCGCCTCTTTAAAGAAGGTCTCCTTCACCTTTAAAGGTCCGATAAAAATGAATTTCTTTAGATCGACGCGCATTGTTTTTTCTCTTCTAGGATCCGTTTAGCTGCCTTCGCCTGCGAGACCGCAGCGAGCTGCTGGTCATCGAGGAAGATCTTAATCCGTTTAATGTTCTTTGTCGTCCGCGGAATGAGAACCTTCTCAAAGAGGTTTACCCGAATCGACACCTCGCGAAGCTCCTTCTCTATTGCTCTCTTTTTCTCAAAGGCGATATTTCGCTCCACCTGAACCTTCGCAGCTCTTCTCGTTGTCTCTATCAAGGCCTCAAGCCAAGGAGGTGTGCTAAAGATAGAGTATTCGATCTCTTGGAAATGAATCCCATCAAGGATCGGAACATCCACACCGGCGATATTTTCGTAATGTTTATCGACTCTTTGTAGTTTTGCCGCATTATGAAAATCAATTCCTGTGGGCTCCACGAGAAGACCACTCTGCGCATAGGCAACCTCGAGAGACTTTTTCAACTCCTTTTCAAGGCGCAAAATCTCCTCTTTGGCCTGGCTCACCTCGATCTGCAGCATCGCCTTCTTTAGTTTTAGCGTCGGCAGATATTTCTCGAGCCTAGCAAGCTTTTTCTGCTCGTCACGAAGCTCTGTCTTCGTCAGCTTGACTTCAGCCATTCCCTATCCCTTGGGCCAAAATTTATCTAAGAGGCGCTGTTTGATACCCACCTGATCCTTGTTGAAGCATTCGGCAAGAGTCTTCCAGCCGATATTAAGCGCCTCATCAATTGGCAGGTTCACCTCTAGCTCCATCATCCGCTTTTCAAAGAGGTGAGAGTAACGCAGCAGCTGCTCATCCCACTTCGAGAGCTTAAAGCCCATCCCCTCTCTTTCACGCGCCTTTTTCGACTCCGCATAGAGACGAATCATCGTGTTAGCCAGCTCGGCATGATCTTCGCGGGTCACCTTGCCGATCACCAGCTGTTTAAGACGAGAGAGAGAGCCGAAGGGGTCGATCTTGCCACCATGTAGATAGAACTGCCCCTCAGTAATGTAACCGGTGTTATCCGGGATGGGATGAGTCACATCATCGCCAGGCATTGTCGTCACCGCCACAATAGTAATCGATCCGCTCCCTTCAATCATCACCGCCTTTTCATAGCGCGACGCCAAATCAGAGTAGAGAGAGCCGGGATAGCCACGGTTGGAGGGCACCTGGTCCATCGTCACCGCAATCTCTTTGAGGGCATCGGCAAAAGCTGTCATATCGGTTAGGAGGACAAGCACACTTTTGCCCATCACAGCAAAGCGCTCCGCGCAAGCCAGAGCCATATCGGGCACCAAAATGCACTCCACAGGGGGGTCAATGGCGCGATGAGCAAACATCACCGTCTTATTCATCGAGCCACTTGTCTCAGCGTTGTCGATAAAAGCTTGGTACTCTTTGAAGGTAAGTCCCATCCCTCCAATGACAACAACGTCAGCGTCGGTCTGGTTAGCGATCCGCATCAAGAGCTGGTTGTAGGGTTCGCCGGGGATAGAGAAGATCGGGATCTTCTGCGACTTCACCAACGTATTGAAGACGTCAATCATCGGAATATTGGTACGCACCATCTCCCTAGGGATGATACGGCGCACCGGGTTAAAGGAGGGCGTGTTAATCGAAATCTCTTCGCCAACAACCTGTGGGCCTCCATCGATCGGCACGCCGGAGCCACTGAGACGTCGTCCCAGAAGGTTTTCACCGAAGATCGCCTCCATCGGTCTCTTCAAGAAGGTGACGCGGTCGTTAGTCGAGATGCCGCGCGTGTTTTGGAAAACCTGCAGAGTCACAAGCTCCCCCTCAACGCGGATCGTCCTCGAGAGGATGCTTCGCCCATCTTTCAAATCGATCTTAGCCAACTCCCCCAGGCCCACATCTTTCGATTTGACCGTGATCAAGTTTCCTCTTAAGTCGATAATTCGATCGTGAACTGTTTTCATATTAACCCTTCAGTTGCTTCTCTACCTCTCCCATCTCTTTGAAATATTCATCTGATTCGAATGGAAGGAAGTTAATGTTTTTAATGCTGTTTTGCAGTCCTAAGAAGAAGCTTCGCGCTTCATCATGTGTATCAAAGGAAAACTCCTTTTCAAAGACCTGGTTGATGAAGCTAAAGAGCTTCAGCTGCCTCTTGAGAGGACAGTAGCAGTCCTCTTTATCGAAGGCGTTTTGCTGCAGGTAGGCGAAGTCGTAGAGTTCGCTCTTGAGGTAGACAACAAGATCGCGAATCGCTGTCCCCTCTTCGCCCACAACCTCCATGCGACGGCCAATTTCATTACCTTCGCGCAAGATATGATCTGCGCGATTGACCATCTGTGACCAACCATGCACATCTTTAGAGAGCTCATGACCCACCTGCTCGACATATTTTGACCAGGAGATGAGCGGATCGATGGCGGGATAGCGCCTTGAGTCGGAGCGCTCACGGGAGAGCCCCAAGAAGGCCCCCACAACAGAGAGCGTCGCCTGCGTCACCGGCTCTTCGAAGTTTCCTCCCGCCGGAGAGACCGCGCCGCCGATGGTGACCGATCCGAGCTTGCCATCTTTTGTATTGATCACACCGGAGCGTTCATAGAATTCAGCAATGCGCGAGGCGAGATAGGCAGGAAATGCCTCTTCGCCGGGAATCTCCTCGAGACGTCCTGACATCTCACGAAGCGCCTGTGCCCATCTGGAGGTGGAGTCGGCCAGCACAAGGACGTCGAGACCCATCTGACGATAATATTCGCCGAGAGTGATTCCCATGTAGATCGAAGACTCCCGCGCTGCGACAGGCATCGAAGAGGTGTTACAGATAATGGCGGTCCTAGTCATCAACGTATCGCCCGTGTGGGGGTCGATCAGGTGAGGAAATTCGCGTAAGACTTCGACCACCTCACCCGCTCTCTCACCGCAGGCGACAACGATCACCACATCGACTGAGGAGTATTTAGCCAGGTGGTGCTGCATCACCGTCTTACCAGCACCGAAAGGTCCTGGAGAGCAGAACGTACCGCCCTTCATCACAGGAAACTGCGTATCGATGATGCGAAGGCCTGTATCCATCATCTTCTCCGGCTTCACCTTCACGCCTTCACTTAAGGGGATCTTCACAGGCCATTTCTGGACCATCGTGATCTCATGAAGTTCGCCCGACTGATCGCGAAGGCGCGCCACCACCTGATCAATCGTGTAGGAGCCGGCGCTTTGTACCCACTCCACCTGATAGCGGCCATAAAGGCTGAAAGGGACCATAATCTGATGTGTAAAGCGCATCTCCTGCGTCGTCCCGAGTGTGTCGCCACGCTGCAGCTCATCACCCACCTTAGCAATAGGGACAAAGTCCCACTTTTTTTGGCGATCAAGCGGCTGTAAGTAAAGACCACGGGGCAAAAAGAAGCCCGCCTTCTCGGCGACATCTTCTAAGGGGTTCTGCAGGCCATCAAAAATTGATGAGAGAAGTCCCGGCCCAAGTTCCGCCTCTAAAAGGTCACCCAAAAACTCCACTTCGGTTCCTAAAGAGATGCCGTGCGTATCTTCATAGACCTGAATCTTTGCCGTATCGCCGTTGATCTCGATCACCTCAGCTTTGAGACGCAGCTCATCAAGCCGCACCATCGCCACCTCTCCCTGTTTAATCGGGGTGGAGAACTTGACATGGAGCAGGTTTCCGAACGCCCCCTCAACGGTTCCAATTCTTTTCTCATCACTCATCGGCTATATCCTCAATAATTTCATTCATCAGCTCTTTTTGCGGCGTCTCTTTAGCGCGGCTCTCTTTATCCACGATCAAAAATTGCATCACATATCCCAAAATATAGGTTATGGAGAAGGGGTCGAGAGCAATCTGCTCTTCGATCCAGTTAAAACGTATTTGGTTAAGCCCCTCTTCTAATTTCTTTGGATCTTCTCGACTCATCTCAAAGAGCTGAGGAATCGTGTCATAGGGTTCAAAGAGTTCTAGGTGCTCTTGATCTTCACGGTCAAAAATAGCGCTGTAGAGTGGGTGATCCTCCATCCCTTGACACTCTTCAAGGGGATCTTTCCCCATCTTTTTTGCCCGCAGGTAGGTGAGCAGAAGCTTTAAGCCAAATTCAAAGTGGAGCAACCTCTGAAAGAAGGGAGACCTCTCTTTTGGCTCTTTTTGGTAGTAGGCCATCAGAAGCTGATCGAAGTGTTGAAGCCTCTCCTCCTCTTCAGGCCAGCGGTCGAGATATCTTAAGAGATATGAGGGAAGCCCATCTTGCTCTATGATCCTTGTCTGGATCTGAATCTGGTCGAGATTTCCGATAAATCCTAAAGGGAGTCCTTGCCAGTAAGAGCGGATATTTTGAAGATCATAAAGGCGCAAAAAAGACTCAACTTCGGCATAGTCACCCTTTCGCAAATTATTCACGAGCAGGGTCTCTACCTCTCCCCAGCTCAACTCAGGCGCGCGCCCCAGCTGAAGGTCGGGAAGACTTAAAGATAGGAAGTAGTAGTCCTTGAGAGGGTGCATCTACACCTCTCCTGACCCGAAGATCATCTCCCTCAAATCTTTTCTGATGAAGGAGGATACCACCTCCTGCACAGCCTCTTGGGACATATCAATGGTGAGCTGATGATCTTTAACCTTCACCTCCACGCCGCCGGGAATGTCACTCAAAACAGCGCTTTTGTTCTCCAGCTTTTTGAGCACGTCGGCAGAGAGAAGTTTGTTCACCTCCTCCTTTGAGACTACCTTAGGAATCAACGCCTCTAAGTTGAGCTTCAGGCCATCCTTATCGATCGCCTCGACGATGGAGCGAATGAGCTCAGCGATTATCTGAGGCTTTTGCATCTCTTTGCCAATCAGCTCCTGCAGCTGCTGACCAAAGAGCTCTTTTTGAATCGTCTGCCGTAGCGCCTCCAGAGTCTGCTTCGCTGCTTGGGACATGGTGGAGTGAAAGAGGGTCTCCTTCTGTTTGATCTCCTCTTCAGCCTCTTTGAGCAGCGCATCTTTCTCTCGATAGGCCTGCTCTTTGAGGGCGTGCGCCTCCTTTTCAGCTGCCTCAACGAGACGCTTCGCTTCCGCTCTGGCAGGCTCTAGGGTCTCTTCGGTTAAGATGTCACAGATTCGGGCAACAGTCTCCTGTTCACTCTCTAAACTTTTCATTAATATTCCCCAATTTCAAACAGTAGTCTAAATAGTACACTATACGGAAGATTACCTAGAGGGCGCAAGTCAAAGATTTTTTCAGGATTCAATAAGGCGACGCTTGAGTGGCAAGGGGCTTGTTGCAACTAACCCAAGACAAATCAACGCGGCGCCTAAGTAGACATCAAAACCACTCTCCTCACCAAGGACCCACGTCCCTAACAAAATCCCAATCACGGGAAGAAAGAGGCTGACGAATGAGATACGTAACGCATCGGCGATCTCAAGGAGCTTGAAGAAGATAATAAAACCAACTGTCGTACTCCAAAGGCTTAACGTAAGTATTGAAAGCGACGCCTGCATCGAAGGCATCTCAAATAAGAAGGGAGAATGCTGGAATAGACAAAGGGGCAACAAGAGAATAGTGGCAACTGTCAACTGCCCGGTAGGACCAACAAGCGGCTCCCACCCCTTGATCATCTTTCGGCCGTATACAATGCCGATTGCGTAGCAAATTGAGGAGATTAAAACCATCAAAATCCCCTGGAGCGAGCCAACCTCTCCAGCAAGTCGTGGAATAAAAATTACTAAGAGCCCGACTAGCCCCAACATAATCCCCACGACCTTCTGGAAGGTTACCCTCTCCAAACTAATAAGTGCCGATGCCACGAGGACAAAGATGGGCACTGAGCCGTTGATGACAGCGGCTGTCGAGCTCGAAATCAGAAGCTGTGACTGAATAATTAAGAAGAAGGGCAGGGCGCCGGAGAAGAGCCCCATCACCAAAAAGTGTGGTAGACGATTAAGGGCGAAAACTTTTCGTTTATTTATCTTGCAGATGATAAGTAGCGGCAGAGCCGCAAGTCCGAGGCGTACAGTCAGAAGCAGAAGCGGAGGAACCTCCTGGACTCCTATCTTCATCAATACAAACGAGGGACCCCAGCAGCAGGCGAGAAGTAAAATCAGAATATTGACAACCACCGCTAAAACCTTGGCATAATTGTAGGGAATTGTCATATATTGTACTCTATGTAATCCTAATTTTCTAGGAGTTTTCCAAGCCAATGAACCGACTGATAACACTACTATTAACCACCTCAATCACACTCTCTGCAAATGAGATAGAAAAAAGTGCTGAGGAGAGCATTAAAGAGCACTATATAGCTGCCCTTGATGATCCCGAAGCAGCTATTTTCGTCCCACCTGTCGGATGGCTTGCGGCCGAACCAGCGAGCCTACCTAGCCATGTGAAGGCTCTTATCGTGGGAAAGGGAGAGCATGAGTACCCTCCCTCTATCAACTTAGGTGCCGAAGCTTATGAGGGGTCGTTAAAAACTTATCTTAAAAACATTAAAATGATTAATGAAGCGCAAGCTGCCACCTGGAAAGATCTCGGTCAGATCGCTACAGAGAGCGGAAACGCCTCTCTCTCTCAAGTGGACATGAAAACTAAGTGGGGTGATGTTCGCCTCATGCACGCTATCATCATCCGCTATGGAACAGCCTATATCCTAACCGCTAGCGCGCTCAAAGAGGAGTTTTCGCAGTTTTACAAAGATTTCTTTCAAGCGATGCGCTCTTTCAAAATTAATAAAGATGTCTATGAGATGGTTAAAAACCCTGAAAAGAGAGCCAAGCTACAGACAGCCGTCCAGCAGCTCAAAAAAGAGTGGTCTGATCTTGTAAATGAAGCGAAATCGATCAAACCGGAAGATTCTATCTTTGATCTATCTAAAGAGCTCTTCTACAGCGAAACATTCCAAGCTGATGAGTGGGACCACTTTAATGGGCTCCTTGAAAATGAGTTCGCAGACATGGGTGAGAGCTGGAAAGAGAACATGTGTTTAAAAGCGATGCAAGAATTAGGCTTGTAAAAATTGCATGAATTGTGAGATACAAACAGTTTGATTTGGTAGCAAAATTTTCGAGGAGAGAAAGAGAAGAGATGCTTAAGAAACTGATCGCGACATTCGCCATTTTAGCCCTAAGTGTGAGCAACACCCCAAAACTCGAAGCACAGAGCTGCTATACTGGTGGCTGCGGCTACCAAGAGTGTAGACAGTGTCCCTGTCTTACACCGGCAATTGCTCTTGGTGCTATCGCCCTTGTTGCTATCATTGCTGTGGCTGTTCAAAACTCCAATAACAAACACTCTCACTGCCATTAAAGCAATGAGACTGTTTAAGAGTGAGGGACGACTATTTCTTACCCTCGCTCTTCTTTTCTTTTCATCAGTTGGCGCAAAAGAGCTCTCGTGGAATTTCTCTAAAATTCACACACCAGACCACCGCTTCGATTCGATCTCACTAAAATATTTAGACCCCTCGCCCTTCAATGGCCTGCGCTGTGAAATTTTCTGCAACCAAGACGAAATTCGTCTCATTCTTAATCTCCTCTGGTGCCCCCTAACTAACCTTTGCGCTGATTCAATGGTTGAGGTAGAAGTGACAGCAGAAGAGGGACGAAGCTTTTTCCTCCACGCCTACAGCTGCCGAGGAGACCAAAAACTCATCTTTTCAACCGACCAGAGCGCAAAGTTTGTGAAACAACTTACTGAAGAGCAACCCCTAGCTATTAAGATCGGCATGTATGAAACAAAAATTAGCTGCCAAAACTTCATGAATTGCTGGCGTATGGCACAGTGTCTCCTTGATCCTATAGCCTTTAAACTGTTAGAATAGGGTTTCATATGACAAAAGAAAATTCGCCACAGTTTGAGTGTCACTCTTGTAAAAATCCAATCAAAGTCAATCTTTCAAATTTTGAAGAGACTTTGAACTGCCGTTGTGGTCAAGAGTACCAATTCAAAGACCCCTCCCTGAAGAGACAGCTAATGAAATTTGCTGCTCTTTGTGAGGCGATCAAAGATGCGGAGGAGATTCTCTCAGACACACAGGTAGGCATCGACATCGGTGAGCACCATGTTGAAATTCCCTACAAACTTCTACTAACCCGCCTCAACACCACTCTTGACCTCTCTGTCGGAGGAAAACCTATTAGATTTACCTTTAGAATTGAGCCACTAACGGAGGAGCCAAAATGACAAAGTCGACTGTTCAAAAATCCACTCTTGACCAGCTAAAAGAGTTTACAACCGTTGTTGTCGATAGCAGCGATATCAAACATCTTAAAGCTTATGGCGCCCAAGATGCGACCACAAACCCCTCCTTAGTCTACCAAGCGTCCCAAAAGCCAGACTATAAAAATTTGATTGAAGAGGCTGTCACCTTCGCTAAAAAGAGTGCGACGGACAGCCACCCATATGAGTCTCTCCTTCTAGACAGACTCCTCACAAACTTTGGCAAGGAGATCCTCAAAATCGTCCCCGGTCGTGTTTCTACCGAAGTCGATGCCCGCCTCTCGTTCGATGTCGAAGGAAGCATTAAAAGAGCGCACCAGATCATTAAACTCTACGAAAATGATGGGATCTCAAGGGAACGCATCTTGATTAAGCTCGCCTCTACCTGGGAAGGAGTCCTTGCCGCCACAGAGCTTGAAAAGCAAGGCATCCACTGCAACATGACGCTCATGTTCTCGCTTCCCCAAGCGATCGGCGCCGCCAATGCGCACGCCACGCTCGTCTCCCCTTTCGTCGGAAGAATCCTCGACTGGTATAAGGCAAACGAAAACTTCAACGGCCCCTCTTCAGACGACCCGGGCGTCCTCTCAGTCCGTGAGATCTATAACTACTATAAAGAGCGTAATATCCCCGTCCAGGTGATGGGCGCCTCCTTTAGAAACACAGGAGAGATTCTCGAACTTGCCGGCTGCGACCTTCTCACTATCTCTCCCAAACTCCTAGAAGAGCTCAAACAGAGCGACCAAACTGTCACAAAAAGACTAACCCACCCGCCGGGCACGACAGAAACTCTAGATTCGATCGATGAAAAAGCTTTCCGCTGGGGTCTAAACGAAAACCGCATGGCCACAGAGAAGCTTTCCGACGGCATCCGCCGCTTTACAGCTGACACCCTAAGCTTGCTGGAGATGATTGCAAAGGACTACGCGTAGCCGCTTTTCGAAGCATTAGCAGTTTTGGATCGGGGCCTATAATCAGTCGCCATTCGCCCTCCACCCCGACTGCCCGTTGAACCTCTGCAAGCTGCTCTCCTTGAAGAAGGGTATAGCCTCTGGGATACCCTCCAATGAGGGTAATGTCTATTGCCTCTAGTTCACAATGCGTCATCAGATTCGTTAGAAGAAAATCGACAGCAGGCCGATCAAATAACTCTCCTATCAAAATTGAAAGTCCTGACCCTGCTCTTTGGGCAAGCAGGTCGCAATACCCTTTAGCCTCTTCGAGTTGCTGTGCAGCAAAGTAGTGACCAATAATTTGCGTTAATGAGAGAAAAGTCAAATTCTGCTGCTTTCCTATGAGAATCTTCACAGCATCTAAATTCTTCGTTTGAAAATAAGCTTTTAACAGAGAGAAAAATGCCCTCTCATCTCCTCTAATTGAGGAAATAGTATTAAAGAATCGATCAGCATAGGCCAGATCGCCTCCCTCTATCAGAGCATCTATCCAGTGGCGCAAGATATTTGGATTTCCTGAAACATCCGAGCTTACATAGACTTTAGCTTGATTCTTTTCCCCAATACGTAAAAGCGCAGCAATTAACAGCCCTCTTGCCTCTGAGCTTATTTTAAGTTGAGGACTTTGGTCAAAGAGTGTCTTCGCCGCCCACACTTTACCCTCTTTAAGAAATCTATAATAATCTTCAACCGATTCATAGAGCTGCTGATCCGGTGTCTGGGTATCAAGACCTTGTTGAGCCAGTAACGGGCTATCCCCCTCCCTCACTGTAGATACAGTCTGCAGTGAGGCTCTCATGTTTCCAAAAGTCATATAAACACCTCTGTTTGGTAGCAGCATTCTAACAATTTATCCAATTAGTGAAAAGAATATTATTAACCCACTCAATTACTATGGGATAGTTGGAACGAAGTGAAATTGGTCAAAAATATCATCAAGATGCTACCCACTTTTCCGCATTGGGAAAATTAAGGAGCTTTGTGCGAAAAAGCGACCTACACAGGAATTGTCCACTGGTTTCTTATGTGAGTTGAAAGTAGGAGAGGGAAACCCTCTCCTACTGTAAGAAAATTTAGGCGCTCTCTTCGTTTGTGAGAGTGATCGCTTCGAAGTCGAAGATAAGCGGCTCCTCCTCTTCGGAGGCGACAAATTTGTTCACCTTGAGGTGTTTGGCGAAGCCGGTACCACCTGGGATAATATGTCCCATGATGACGTTCTCCTTGAAGCCCATCAGATAGTCGGTCTTTCCAGCACAGGCGGCGTCTGTAAGGACACGGGTAGTGTCCTGGAAGGAGGCCGCTGAGATAAAGGATTCGGTACTGAGGGAGGCCTTAGTAATTCCTAGAAGAAGTGGTGTTGCTGAGGCGGGTCTTCCCCCCTCTTGCAGAACCTTCTCGTTTTCTCTGCTGAATGCCTTCTTATCGATCTCTTCTCCGTAGAGGAGGCTGGTGTCACCCGGATCGACTACGCGTACCTTCTTAAGCATCTGGCGGACGATGATCTCAACATGCTTATCATCGATATCCACACCCTGGAGGCGGTAGACCTCCTGGACCTGGTTAACGAGATATTTTTGCAGTTCGCGGACACCGCAGATTTCGAGGATCTCATGCGGAATGACGAGACCATCGGTGAGCTGCTGGCCCTTGATCAGATGGTCACCCTTTTGGACAATGAGGTGTTTGGTGTGTGGAATGAGGTGTTCCTCTTCCATACCGGTTGTCTCATCGCGGACGACGACGATACGCTTGTTCTTCTGGACGCCACGGAAGTCGACGACACCTTCAATCTTAGCGATCTCAGAGGAGTCTTTGGGCTTCCTCGCCTCAAGAAGCTCAGCAACACGCGGTAGACCACCAGTAATATCCTTGGTCTTGATGGCCGCGCGCGGCAGTCTCGCAAGTAGCTTACCGGCGGTTGAGAACTCACCTTCAGCGACAGATAGAATCGCACTGACAGGAAGCGGGTAGGTTCCGATCAGCTCGCTGTACGCCTTATCGGCGTAGATAGCGATCTGCGGGTGGAGTTCACCGCGATGCTGCTTAACGACAAGCTCGGTCTGTCCCGTCTGCTTGTTGAAATCCTTTTCAGTGGAGATACCCTCGACAAGGTCCTCATACTTGACGTAACCTGGACGGTCGCAAATAATCGGTACGTTGTGCTGCTCCCAGACTGCCAGCTTCTGCGCTTTCTTAGCCTTGACGCCATCGTCGACGAGGATCTCTGTTCCGAGCTCAAGCTCGAAACTTTGAAGCGGCTCGATCGACTTTGAGGAGAGGAGCTTCTTATACTCTTCAAGGGTTCTTCCCTCGTCACGGACGACGCTTAGAACACCGTTTTTGTTCAGTACAACCCAGCGGCCTTCTTCGTTTTTAACGTATCGTAGGTTTTGGTAGACAACGATACCATTATGCTCAGCGTAAAGCTCAGGGCTTAGCGCAGCGGCAGCAATACCTCCGGAGTGGAACGTACGCATCGTGAGCTGCGTTCCCGGCTCACCGATCGACTGAGCGGCGATAATGCCGACAGCTTCACCTTGGCTCACCGCCTTACCGTTAGCAAGGTTGATGCCGTAGCATTTAGAGCAGACGCCGCGGCGCGATTCACAGGTGAGTCCTGAGCGGATGCGGACGCTTTCGATACCGGAGTCATCTATCGCAGAGGCCTGCAGGTCTGTCAGAGTGTCGCCAGCGCGAGCTAGGATTTTTGTACTATCACCAGGCTGGAAGACATCTTCAGCAATGGTACGGCCAAAGATTCTGTTTTTAAGGGGTAGTAGCTCTTCAGAGCCCTGCTTAATAGCAGAGACTTCGATGTAGTTGAGCGTTCCGCACTCCTCTTCGGTGATGATCACATCCTGCGCCACATCGACGAGACGTCTGGTGAGGTATCCGGAGTCAGCGGTTTTAAGGGCGGTATCGGAGAGACCTTTACGGGCACCGTGAGAAGAGATCGAGTACTCCATCACTGAGAGGCCCTCTCTAAAGTTGGCCGTAATAGGTGACTCAATAATGGCACCTGAGGGCTTCGCCATCAAGCCTCTGAAGGCTCCAAGCTGCCTAACCTGTGATTTGTTACCTCTAGCTCCTGAATCGAGCATCAAAGAGAGCGGGTTGAGCTGTCCATTTTCGCGCTTATTCATCAGCCTGAAGAGCTCTTCAGCGAGCTTATCGGAGAGCTTCGTCCAGATGCTAATGGCCTTAGACTGTCTCTCACCGTCAGTGATGATACCATCCTCATACTGCTGACGGATCAGTGCGACGCTCTTGTATCCCTCATCAAGAATATCCTTTTTGATGTCAGGAATAAGGATATCTTTCACACCGATCGAAATCGCAGCGCGTGTTGACTCTTTAAAGCCGAGGTTTTTGAGGTCATCTAAGAACTTAACTGTCCTTTCAAGTCCCACCTTCTTGTAGCACTTCATCACCAGCTCATCCATCTTCTTCTTAGGCAAGCTGTAATTTTGGAAGCCGAGCTCTGAAGGAACAATCGTGTTGAATACAACGCGACCGGGGGTCGTTTCGATGATTCCATCAGGAGTTCTTAGCTTAATCTGCTCATGGATGCGGATACCACGTGTCATAACACGCTTCGTCTCTTTAGAATCATGCCAGGTATAGCTATCGCTTGCATAGAGAGCGAGGAGAACCTCAGATGCGTCTTTAAAGATGCGGATTTTCTCTTTATGCTCTTCGGGGAAGTGAGTTGGGTCATGCATCAGATAGAAGAGACCAAGCGTCATATCCTTTGAGGGGACCGCAACAGGCTTACCGGATGAGGGCAAGAAGATGTTGTCTGGCGCCATCATCAGAAGTTTCGCTTCAAGCTGCGCCTCGACAGAGAGAGGCACATAGACCGCCATCTGGTCACCGTCGAAGTCGGCGTTAAAGGCAGCGCAGACTAGAGGGTGGATGCGGATCGCTTTACCTTCAATAAGGATCGGCTCAAAAGCCTGGATACCGAGGCGGTGAAGCGTCGGCGCACGGTTGAGGAGGACCGGGTGTCCCTTAATAATTTCGTCGAGAACGTCCCATACCTCAGGAGCGTGTCTTTGGATCATCTTCTTCGCCGAGCGGATTGTATAGACGTAGCCTAGATCTTTGAGTCGTTTCACAATGAACGGCTCGAAGAGCTCAAGCGCCATCAGTTTCGGCAGACCACACTGGTTAAATTTCAGCTCGGGGCCGACAATAATCACAGAACGGCCGGAGTAGTCGACACGCTTTCCGAGGAGGTTTTGACGGAAGCGACCCTGCTTACCTTTCAGCATCTCAGAGAGAGACTTTAAGGGACGGTTTCCAGCGCCCATAACAGGGTGGCCATGGCGACCGTTGTCAAATAGGGCGTCAACAGCCTCTTGGAGCATACGCTTTTCGTTGCGCATGATCACATCGGGTGTCTTTAGCTTTAAAATCGCCTTGAGACGGTTGTTACGGTTGATGACACGGCGGTAGAGGTCGTTGAGGTCAGATGTAGCAAAGCGGCCGCCATCAAGTGGAACAAGAGGTCTCAGGTCGGGGGGAATAACAGGAACAGCGTTCATTACCATCCAGCTCGGATCGTTGCTAGAGGTGAGGAAGCTTTCGATAATCTTTAAACGCTTAGAGATTTTAACGCGTGCTTGGGCAGACTTTGTCTTGCGCAGCTTCTCTTTAAGATCGAGAAGCAGAGAGGGAAGATCCTCTGTTGTCAAGAGCTCACGGATCGCTTCGGCCCCCATCTTCGCATTGAAAGACTCTTTACCCCACTTCTCTTGCGCTTCGCGATATTCGGCATCGTTGAGGAGCTGCTTGCGGGAGAGGTCGGTGGTACCGGGATCGATCACAGCATACTCTTCATAATAGATCACCCTTTCGAGGTCTGTAGAGGTCATGCCGAGGATGCTGCCAATACGACTTGGCATCGTCTTGAAGAACCAGATGTGAACTACAGGGACAGCGAGATCTATATGTGCCATTCTCTCGCGACGCACCTTAGACTGGGTCACCTCGACGCCGCAGCGGTCACAGACGATCCCTTTATGTTTAATCTTCTTGTACTTTCCGCAGGCACACTCCCAATCCTTGGTAGGACCGAAGATCTTCTCACAGAATAGGCCCCCTTTTTCCGGCTTGAATGTGCGATAGTTGATCGTTTCAGGCTTTTTGATCTCGCCCTTTGACCACTTATTACGGATCACATCATCGGATGCAATTTTGATCGTTAGGGTATCAAACTCCTTGCGCTCAAAATCATGAGTGTGTGCTGACATTTAGCTCTCCTATTAACAAAAGCTTAGGAATTTTAATTTACTCTTTTATTAAAGACTCTGTACGTACATCGAGGCAGAGTCCTCTCATCTCATTAACCAATACGTTAAAGGACTCTGGAATGCCCGGCTGGAGCAAGTTCTCGCCTTTAACAATCGATTCGTAGATCTTGGTTCGGCCTTCGGTATCGTCCGACTTCACAGTGAGAAGCTCCTGGAGAAGGTGGGCGGCGCCATAAGCTTCAGCAGCCCACACCTCCATCTCTCCGAAACGCTGTCCACCAAGCTGAGCCTTACCACCAAGAGGCTGCTGAGTCACTAACGAGTAGGGTCCTACAGCTCTAGCGTGGATCTTATCCGCGACAAGGTGGCTTAGCTTCATCATGTAGATGTAGCCGACGACAGTCTTGTTTTCGTAGCGCTCACCCGTGTATCCATCAAAGAGGAAGAACTTACCGTCGGAAGGGAGGCCAACCTCCTCCATCATCTTCCAGATCTGATCTTCAGGGAAGCCTTCAAAAACGGGGCTCTTCACATAGATACCCTTCCTCTTAGCTGCAAAGCCGAGGTGGGTTTCAAAGAGCTGACCGATGTTCATACGGGATGGCACCCCAAGAGGATTCAAGATCATCTGGATCGGACGGCCATCATCCATAAAAGGCATATCAGCAATCGGGACGATTTTAGAGACGACACCTTTGTTACCGTGTCGACCCGCCATCTTATCCCCGACTTCCAACTTTCTCTTCGAGGCGACGTAGACCTTCACCTGATGGATCACACCGGGATCGAGGTCGGTATCTCCTTTACGGATAAATTCAAGCTCTGTTTTTAGGTCAGAATGGAGCTTCTGCAGATCGGTCTCAAAAGACTTAAGGAACTGCAGAAGTGTGTCGTAGATCTCATTTTGTGGCATGAGGAGGTTTTCAACCTCCTCTTCTTCCATCTGCGCGATAAGGCTCTGAGTGATAACCTCACCCTTTTCTATAACCACATCGGCCGTTTTACGGTGGATGATGGTATCAGGAGCGGGTTCGTTAAGGAGGAGAGCACCGATCTTCTCACGTCTTTCAGTCTTAAGTTCAGCCTCTTTTTGCTTAAACTCCTTTTTGATCTCTTTGAGTCTTTGTGACTCTTCGATCAGCTCATCGTCGGACTTAGAGAGGCGGTCTTTACGAGAGAAGACCTTCACATCCATTACAACGCCTTCCGTTCCGGGAGGAACATTTAGGGAGGCATCTTTGACATCTGCTGCCTTCTCTCCAAAGATTGCTCTTAAGAGCCTCTCTTCAGGAGCGAGCTCTGTTTCAGTTTTAGGAGTAATCTTTCCAACGAGGATATCGCCTGGCTTCACTTCAGAACCGATCATGACGATACCGTCATCACCGAGGTTCATGAGAGACTCTTCAGGGACATTCGGGATATCGCGGGTGATCTCCTCTTTACCAAGCTTAGTATCTCTAGCTGTCAGCTCGAACTCTTCGATATATATCGAGGTGTAGGCATCTTTGCGCAGGAGCTCTTCTGAAATCAGAATCGCATCCTCGAAGTTGTAGCCATACCAAGGCATAAAGGCAGCGAGGACGTTACGTCCTAAAGCGACCTCACCTTTATCCGTTGCCGGTCCATCAGCGATCACATCACCGGCAGTGATCTTATCACCAATCTCACAAAGAGGCACCTGGTTGATGCTGCTTCCGGAGTTTGAACGAACAAATTTGTTGAGATTGTAGGTGACTATCTCTTGTGCGTTGCTGTCGGGGGCGATCTCAATCTTAGATCCATCAACATAGCAAACTTTCCCGGATTCTTTAGCGACAACGACGGCGCCCGAGTCACGCGCAGCGCGTTTCTCAAGACCCGTTCCAACAATCGGCGCTTGCGGGACAAGGAGCGGAACACCTTGTCTTTGCATGTTTGAACCCATCAAAGCGCGGTTTGCGTCGTCATGCTCAAGGAAGGGGATCAAACCTGTCACAATCGAAACGAGCTGCTTCGGCGAGACATCCATGTGTGTCACATCTTCGGTAGGAATTTCAAGCTGCTCGCTACGCTTTCTAGCCCAGACGATGCTATCGACAAACATTCTGTGATCGTCAAGCTTACAGTTTGCCTGTGCAATCACGCAGCTCTCTTCTTGGCTGGCAGTCATGTACTCGATCTCTTCCGTCACAACACCGCTACGCACGATGCGGTAGGGAGTTTCGATAAATCCAAATTCGTTAATCTTAGCGAAGGTAGAGAGTGAGGTGATCAGACCAATGTTGGGTCCCTCAGGCGTCTCAATGGGGCAGATACGGCCGTAGTGACTTGGGTGAACGTCACGAACCTCAAAGCCGGCGCGGTCACGGTTAAGACCTCCGGGTCCAAGTGAGGAGAGACGTCTTTTGTGCGTCAATTCAGCAACGGGGTTGGTCTGATCCAAAAACTGGGACAACTGTGAGCGACCGAAGAAGTCTTTAAGAACTCCCGTCAAGCCTTTCGCAGAGATAATTTTTCCCGGTGTTAACGTATCAGAAGAGAAGTCAAAGAGGTTCATTCTCTCACGGATGATCTTCTCCATACGCGCTAACGCAATGCGGCACTGATTCTGGATCAGCTCACCAACAGAGCGGACGCGACGATTGCCTAGGTGGTCGATATCATCAACATATGTTCCAGGATCGCCATTTTTCAAGCGGATAAGATACTTTAGAGCGCCGATCACATCATCTTTTAGAAGTGTCACGCTGCTGAGAGTCTCATCGTTGACCTCCACATCGAGTTTAGTGTTGAGTTTATAGCGACCAACTCGACCGAGGTTATAGCGCTTCTTATCGAAGAAGAGGCGCATAATGGCAGAACGCGCGTTCGAGAGCGTTGCCGGCTCACCGGGGCGGATTTTGCGATAGAAATCTTTAAGTGCTGATTCATAGGAGTCAGTCGGATCTTTCACCAGCATCTTAATGATTGGGCTATTTTCGTCGGCATCTTCAGCAATCTTGATGGAGGTAATTCCGGCGTCGACCATCTGCTTAAGCATTGCAGTAGTGAGTTTCTCCGCGCTCTTTCCATACATATGACCACTTTGTGGCTCAATCACATCTTCGGCGAGAATCTTTCCAACGAGGTCGTTAAAATCTTTCTCTCCGCGGATGCGCATCTTACGTGTGCTGAAGAACTCTTCGATGATATCGGCATTGCTTGAGAAACCGAGGGTACGAATAAATGTTGTGGCGAGGATCTTACGGCGGCGCTTTTTACGGTCGATATAGATGTAGACCATGTCGTGAGAGTCGAACGAAGCCTCAAGCCAGCTGCCTCTATAGGGAATAATGCGGAAGGAATAGATCATACTACCACGAGTAGAGCGCTCCTGCTCAAAGCAGATACCGGGAGAGCGGTGAAGCTGGGAGACGACGACACGTTCGGCGCCGTTGATAATAAAGGTTCCCTTATCAGTCATGATGGGGATCGTCCCCATGTAAACCTCTTCCTCTTTAATACCGGTTTCGTCGGTCAGTCTAAAGCGCACTTTGAGTGTGACGCTGTAGGTGATTCCGCGACGAATACACTCATCTGGAGAGTATTTTGGAACTCCTAAGTTATAGGAGAGATACTCGATAACGGTCTTCTCATCGTAGGACTTGATCGGAAAAATCTCGCTGAAGACCTCCTGAAGTCCCAGATCGTCTCGCTCTTCAGGAAACTTATCCGCTTGCAAAAACTGGTTGTAGGACTTAATCTGAATTTCAACCAGGTTAGGCAGATCGATGATCTCTTCCCTCTCAATTACGCCCTCTCTATTCGGTGCCTTTTTCAGCATGTGCGGATAACTCCTAAACGTTAAAAATAAATGAACAACTGTGGATCAGAGAAATGGATGATTTTTTGCAACAGGATCCGTTGGCCCACTGTCTAGCAAATTTATTGCTAGAGGCCTCAAAACGAAACTCTTTTGCTCTGTATGTGATCCGTGTCATCAACCTTACTAAGACTATGGCGAAGAGATCCAATAGATCTCACACCCCCTAAAGCCACTAATCCAACCCTTTGACTGGTGGCTCAAACCGGCTCGCTATGGATAAACGAGGCTAGTGTAGCACAACAGACCCCTTTAAGAAAACAGTTTTATCTTAAAGGGTGTCTGCGATAAAAATCTTAGAGGGCAAAATGCCCTCTATTATGTTAGGACTATAGACCCTTAAGTGTAGCCTTAGCGCCAGCAGCTTCGATCTTTGCCTTAATTTCTTCAGCCTCAGCCTTAGGAACGCTGTCCTTAAGAACCTTAGGAGCCGCTTCAGCAAGCTCTTTTGCTTCTTTAAGTCCGAGACCAGTCAACTCTCTAACAATCTTAATGACGCCGATCTTCTTATCAGCAGGCACTTCAGTAAGAGTGACTTCGAAATCTGTGGACTCTTCAACAGCAGCTTCAGCAGCGCCGCCGGCAGCAGGAGCTACAGCTACAGCCGCAGCTTGTGCCTGGACGCCCCAAGCCTCTTCAAGAGCTTTCTTAAGGTCCGCCATTTCGAGGACGGATAGTTTACTTAGTTGTTCAACTAGTTCTTCTGTTTTACTCACGATTAAACCTCACGTTTAAATTAATTTTTTTGACTCTTATTCTCTAGGCAGTAGAGCACGCTGCAAAGAAGTGCCTGCATAGTAGAGAGTGTCTGTGACAGCGGTGCCTCAAGTGTAGCGAGGAACTGTGCACGCATCTCATCTTTGCTTGGCAGCTCTGAGAGCTGTTTCATTGTTGCCGCATCATGGAGCTCACCTTCAAAAGATCCGCCGATGACATTAACCATATTCTCGTGATCTTTCCCAAATCTAAAAAGATATTTGGTCGTTTCAAGAACGTCGGTTCCCCCTTGAACCACACCGATGTGGCCTGGAAGCTGCTCCAATTGTATCTCAAATCCAAGGCCTTTTGCCGCTTTGACTAAAAGGCGCTTACGTACCATTTGGACAGTGCCGCCCATCTTTTCCACTTCACAGCGAAAATCGTTGGCGAGGTTTGCGGATAGACCTTGGTAGCTCATCAGTACAAAGGATCCGGAGCCCTTTATCTGGGCATCGATCGCATCAAGTAAATACTCTTTTTCTTTTCTCATCTGCTCGTCTCCTTTATGCTGCGCTTTCTACTTCTCTCAAGTCGAGCGAAAGCCCAGGTCCCATCGTCGATGAGAGCACAACTGAGCGGACATACTGTCCCTTCGCGCTTGATGGTTTAGCCCTTATAATGGCAGAAAGTAGAGTCTTCAAATTCTCAGCAAGAGCTGTTTCGGCGAAAGAGAGCTTGCCAACAGCGCAGTTAATCACACTATGCTTGTCGACCTTAAACTCAATCTTTCCGCCCTTCAGCTCTTGAACAGCTTTGGCGACATCTGTCGTAACGGTTCCAGCCTTGGGCGTTGGCATCAGTCCACGGGGACCTAAAACCTTACCAAGCTTTCCCACTTCACGCATCATTTCAGGTGTGGCAACAACAGCATCAAAGTCTGTCCATCCGCCAGTTACCTTCTCCAGTAAATCAGCATCTCCAGCAAAGTCTGCACCTGCAGCCTTTGCCTCTTCGATCTTGTCCCCTCGGGTAAAGACCAAAA
>JAJFMK010000242.1 GCA_021772215.1 Chlamydiota bacterium
CCTGTTCTTTCTGTTCAGCAACCTTTTGCTCCTCTGTTGCTAAATTTTGCTGAACGAGCTTCATATAATCTTTCATCTGCCGGATCTTTGGACTTGTCGTCCCGCGGTCCAGCTCGCGTCGAAATTGGAGCAGCTTATCAGCTAAATGTTCCTTCACTATATCGCGCTCTTTCTCACGCTCTTTTAGCTTTTCCTGCTGTTGCAGAAGCTCTCTTTTCCTCTCTTCGAGTTTTCTTAGCGCATCATCAACACGCCGCTCTTTAATACTCAACACCTCCGCAAGGGGGTAGACTATCTTTGCCATGTAGCTTCCTATTTAAAAAGTGAGCGAAGCAGCTGCAGCGCCTCTTCGTAACTGCACTTCTCCTCAACTTTCTGCTTTAAGAAGCTATTGACCTTATCGATATTATCAATTGCATAGTCAGCGTTGCGGTCTGAGCCGCGCTTATATTCGCCAATTTTTACCAAAAGCTCATTCTTTTTATAAGTGGCAAGTACCTCTCTTAACTTTCCTGCCAGGTCGAGCTGCTCTTGCTGCACAACGGCGGGCATCACCCTCGATGCCGAAGATAGCACATCAATGGCCGGGTAGTGATACTGTCTAGCCAGCTCGCTCGATAAGATGATATGGCCATCGAGAATCGATCGCACCTCATCAGCGACCGGCTCATTCATATCATCACCGGCAACCAAGATGGTGTAAAAGGCCGTAATCGATCCCTTATCTGAGCGCCCAGCTCTTTCTAAAAGGCGGGGAAGTGTTGAGAAGACAGAAGGAGTATAACCTGCTCGGGCGGGCGGCTCACCGGCTGCTAAGCCGACCTCCCTTAAAGCTCTCGCAAATCTTGTCACCGAGTCCATCATCAAAATGACAGACTTCCCCTGATCTCTAAAATATTCTGCAATCGCTGTGCCAACATAGGCGGCGTTAAGTCGAAGCTGAGACGCTTGGTCTGAAGTAGAGACCACAAGCACAGACTTCGCAAGCCCCTCAGGTCCTAAATCTCTTTCAATAAAGTCGCGAAGTTCTCTTCCCCGCTCTCCAACGAGGCTGATCACATTGACATCGGCAACGGCGTTTCTGGCAATCATGCCAAGAAGTGTTGACTTACCTCCACCGGCCGCGGCGAAAATTCCCACCCTCTGGCCAAGACCTGTCGTAAGGACAGAATCGATGCAGCGAACGCCTGTCGGAATTACCTCATCAATACGTTGACGCTTTAGCGGATCGGGTGGTTCGTTGATAACCGGAAAGCTCTCATCTAAAATTAGCGGTCCCTTGACATCCTCATCGAGCGGCTCCCCTAAGCCGTTGAGAACGCGGCCCAACAGGTTCGGGCCCACTTTGATATGAAGAGGGAGTTTTGTGGGGATCACCTCCGACGAGGGGCCCACACCGGTCATCGCACCTAGAGGTGAGAGAATAACCTCCTCTTGGGTAAAGCCGACCACTTCGGTACGTAAAGGCTCACCTTCTCGTTTAACGAGGCAGAGCTCACCGATTTTGACATTGGGGACAATAGCGCGAATGAGCATCCCCACGATCTGTGTGATGCGCCCATTCACCTGGGTCAGCTCAACCTCATCTAGCGAGGTCAATAATTGGTCAAAGGGATCAAGAGTCTCTTCAGTTGCCATAGCAGCACTCTATTAATAGACGGCTCGCCGCAAGGCAAGCCTGATTAAACCTGTGTATTGAGCAGTGTCTTTGTTGACTCTAAACCTTTATTCAAGACGTTGGTAAATAACTCCATCTCCTGCTGAACAAAGTTCACCTTCACCTGGACGGCGAGTAGGTCTGCAGGGTGGATCTCTTTTCCACTCTTTCTTAAGCCAGCCACCTGGCCTCCGATACTATCAAGGTGCGTTTGAGTGCGGGTCAAAAAGCCTAAGAACTTCTCAATCGCTGTAGGGATTCCTTCAGTCGCTCCATCTGGAACGTACTCAAGCCCCGCCTTATCTAGCGCCACACGCAGTGAGTCATCAATATGACTCAGCTTATCCTCTAAGAGTCCCTCATAAGAGCGCTTCAGCGCCACCTGTGGACCTTGAAGGGTCTGCTTGACCTCCTCAATTCGTGAATTGATCTGGGTCGTTGTCTGTTCAATTTCGGATAAAGAGGGAGTTTTACCAGAACCTTGAGCATACTGCTGCCTTGCTGCCTCCATCAAAGAGGGTTTATTCACCTCATCGGTGACAACTGCCTCTTTACCGGGCACCTTGGCATCTTCAACTGCAGCGTTAAACTTATCAGCTTTCGCTACATCAAACTGCTCTTTTTCAAGCTGCTTTTTATCCGAGACACCCTTTTCATGGATGCCCTCCACAGCTTTAATATTTTCCGCTTCACTCATAGGGTTCCCCCCTTCTCCCTAAATATTAGGGAGGAAAGTTAAAAAATTAGCTATCTTTGCCTTCAAAAAAGGGAGCTTTGCTCTCCTTTTTTTTCAGATCACTCTCAAGCCACTCGAGTGTGATCTTTGCCAAGTTCTGCACCGTTGGCTCATTGCTCTCTTCCAACGCACTTCGAACCAGCTTTTCGCCCTCACTTCGCTTCTCCTTCTGCAGGAGATAGGAGATGCCCAAAAAGGTCTTAGCTAGCCAGTTGTCCGGCTCACTCTCAACAATTTTACCAAAGATGCGATTCGCCTCCTTGGTATCGAGTTTGTTGAGCGCAATGTAGCCAAGCCCAATTTTTGGAGCTGAGCTACTAGGGCTCAGCACCTGGGCAGCCTTGAAGATCTGGCGAGCACTCTTCTCATCAAACTGTTTGACCGCAACAAACCCTGCTTCAATAAGCAGGGAGAAATCTTCTTTGTAATCCGCAAGTTTGTCTTGCTGGTTCATTGATTTTTCCCGTTTGCCGAATCTCTCGAAGTAGAGACCAAGGCGTGCAAACCACGCCCTGAACCTCGTACTTAAGCTCGATTATCCTCGAACGTTTTGGGCCATAGTCTTGATTGCAGCGTGAGACGCACTTACAACAGCTGTCGACATTTCTGATAGCTGTGAAAGGTGGTTCATCAACATCTGCATCTCGAACATGTCCCCGATCGATACCGATTCGTTGTTGTTCTTGATATTCTGTATCTTATCCTGCGCTTCATTTGTCGCGTCGGTGACTACAGTGATGAGATCCTCAACGTCAAATCCTAAGCCTTGACGTGTACCACTATCGAATCCCATAGGTTACCTCCCTCATTGAAGGAGAGCTCAAAAATTTGAGCTCACAATTATTAAAGTTAAATTATTACTTCTTAGGAGCTGTGGCTCTCGCCATCACTTTTAGAAGAGCTGCGTATCCATATACCAGGTGTCCAAGTTTCTCAAAATCTTGCTTCATCTCACCTGTACGTAGGATGTTCTTGATTTTGTAGAGTCTTTCGTGGACTCTCTCCTTGATTTTCAAGTACTTAGCCTTATCACGGAGATCATCTTCAAGGTCAAAGCTAAAATCGCCTAGTCCTTTACCACCCATCTTTCCCTTTTCATCCTCTAATCCAAACATTTTGTCCTCAAATAGAGCGGGTTAGATCATGAGACTATACAGAAATTATGCATCTTACGCAACCACAGAGTTACCACTCTCCCTAAAAGAGATTATAACAAAATTATTTATTATAATCAATCTTATATTTGACTCCAGCCCTCTCCAGGAAGACCGATTCTGGAGAAATTGATGTAACTGTCAAACCATCAATGGCATCGCCAACACTTAATATACGCCCATTGATAACTACTGTTCTGGACTCTCCCCCTTGGTCAGACATCCCGCTCACCTTATAGCGATCGCTAAGATTCACAAGTGACTCAGAAGGTCTCTGCTCAGCAACAAGATTCTGAACATTTCTAACTCCTTGAACCTTAGAAAGTTCTACAATGGCTGCAGCTAGCTGTTCTTTAGCACCAAAGGGCATAGTCCCTGAAAGCTTCAAATCACCATCGGTAAAAGAGGGGCGAACATTTGATAACCCATTGTTTCTTAAGACAATAGAAGCTCTTGTCAGGAGATCTTCTTCCACAACCACTCGATTTTCTAATAGATCGGGGTAGGAGAAATTCTGATTGATGTATTCAGAGAGTGATTCCCCCTGTGCACGCGTGGTTAAATAGCCCGTCAGGATAAACTGTCCCGGATTGGGGGCGATCATAGCGACCCCACGCCAGCTTGGATTTTTCGCCAAGACCTGATTAATCTCACGCCAGACCAGTTCATCAATAATAATATTATCATCGATCTGTTTAACAAAAGGGAGTGCCTGGAGGCGGTAGTTGAGCTGTGAGCGATCAACGGAGGTGAGGACATGACCTACGAGAAGAAGACGGCCTGTCGGCTCGTTAAAGGAGTAGCGAAGAGACGAATAGGGATCGACAATAGCGCTGATCTCTTTGTCATAATCATAGAGATGCTTTTCGATCTCTTCACTGCGAAAGAGTGTTGCCAATCCAAGTCCGATAATCGCAAACAGACCACTCACTAAAGCTATAAGAATAAACGCACCGAAAAGGCTAAATTTAGGCTTTGCAGCTTCTTTTTCAGCAGCTGCTTTTCTCTCTTGAACCGCAGCCCCCTCTTCACCTTTCGATTCTTGCTTCTGTAAAACCTTCACAATTGAAGGAAGTAGAGGCGAGATAATCGTATTTCGCTCGCCCTCGACATCAAGCACAACAAAGGTGGATGTCCCTAAAGTAACTAGCTTACTCGGCTCTAAAGAGACCTTCCCTTCAATCTTATTGTCGTCAACAAAGAGACCATTTCGACTTCCTAGATCCTCGATCATCAGCTGATCTTCGTCGGCTAGGGTAAGCCTCGCATGTTGGCGCGAAACGCTGATATCATGAAAGACGATGTCACAGGAGGCGGGATCTGTTCCGATCACATAGGAATTCGCTGACTGAAGAGGAAACTCGGCGCCGTTATTAGGACCACCGACCACTTTGAGGACCCATCTCCCGGTTTCAAGGAGATCAAAATGGACCTCTGTTAGGCCCATTTCACTCTCTTCATCACCTAGTATTGAGGTGCGTGAGGGTTCATCTTCCTCCTCCTCAACCTCCGAAGCCACCTCTTCAACAGGCATCGGTGTGGAATCCTCTCCGGCGGTCACTTCAGGCGGCTCTTCAAAGGTGAAGAAAAGCTCCTGATTTCCCAGTTGGAGGCGATCCCCCTCTTTTAATAGATGTTTCTCTTCGATTAGCTCGCCATTGACCAGTGCGGGGTTGGTCTCGCTGACGTTTTCAACAAAGAGCCCCTCTTCAGTTGAGGAGACGCGGATATGGCTTCTAGATACAGAAGGATCCTCGACGAGCAGCTGCGAGGTTTCGGGATCGCGACCGACGACCCACTCATTCCCCTCTTCAAATCTTAAGATCAGTCCTTTGACAACGCCGGTCAAAGCAACCAGTTTTCCAGCCATTATATCCTTTCTCTTCCTACGACGTGGAGAGCTTGCCCGCTTTGTGGAGCCTCGCCTCTTCCCGCCAGAAGTCGACGACGTTGAAGAACTCTTCGATAATTTCTTTAAACTCATTGTACGAAACAGGATATTCGAAATCGTAACTAAGAGTCAAATAGTTCCCCTCTTCCGTCATTCCTAAGACAGCTCCTTCTGTTCCCTGCCCCAGTAAGTTGCCGTGAAGAACGTGGACAAAAAGAGTCTCACGATCTTTTTCAGGGATGGAAGCCACTAAACAGTGTAACCGAAACCCTGGCGGGACATCACTTACCTCAATAGTTGTCTCCTCGTCCATCGGAAGCCGATAGCTACCTGACGTCTCCTCACTTAAGCTCTTAGGAAGTTCGTTCTCCATCACAAACTTCTCCATGAACTCATTAATCACAACATGGGCCTCACCTGTTAAAACTTTTTCTATACATGATAAGAGGCAATGTGTCCAATATTTCTGGTCTTTTATCTCAGCTTTTGAGATAAATGGACGACCAAGGCGTAAAATCAATTGTCTTTTGCGATCGATGGTGATACACAAGTATTTCTAACATTTTTTTGAAGATGCGACCGATGCGGCGTAAGCGTTTCTACAGACTAACTCCAATTGAGCACTTGAAAGCCAGAAGTGCAAAGGTTCTCTTTGCCCTCTGTCTTGCCACACCCTCCTATACCCTAATTGCTAATTCCGAAAGCCCCCGCGGAGCTAAACGGCTGCGTGAAGCGTCAATCGAATGTCTAAAAAACAAGACAGATGAGACAGCTTGGTCGATTGGCTCAGCCGAAAAGCCACGCCCCGATACTCTCACAGTATTTGACACGGAAGAGACCTCTTTAGGTGCAGGTGAGCGCCGAAATGATCCGGAAGTAATTGCACAAGAAGAGATCACTCAAGAGACGCCGCCCCCTACGACTGTCACGCCGCGAAGCTTGATCCGTGGGATTCCTTTAGACCCGGCAGCGCGCGTTCTTAAGGGCGATGAAGATCTGTCAAAGCCCCAAGACCCAAAAAAACTGATTAAAGAGCCGCCTGCGACCGAAGAGCCTCCTGTTGAGGAGACTCCTTCGCCCGCACATCAGACACTCCCCTCCTTTGAAGAGATACAGCCGACAAAGCCTCTGCCCAAAATGCCTAAAAGCGAACCTGCTAAAGAAAAAGCTCCCGAGCCGGTTCAGCAAAGGGCTCCCGTTGCGCCGCAAAGAGAGCCGCAGAAGGCCTCAATTATCGAAGAGCCTCTGCCACTGACTCCCCCGGTGCCATCCCAAAAACAGGGCTTTTTGATCAACTTCTCTAATGTTCAGATTGGCGAATATATCCGCTTTGTCAGCCGCATCACCAACAAGAACTTTATCTTCGATGAAGAGGAGCTCAATTTCACCGTCACCATCGTCTCTGAAGAGCCGACATCTGTCCAAGAGATCATCGCCGCACTCATGCAGGAGCTTCGCATCCATGGCCTCGGCGTCATGGAACAGGGAAATAACATCATTATCCACTCCAATCCGAAGGTGAATAGCCCCTCGAATATCCAGCTACGTGGCTCGAAACAATTACCTCCTGAAGCGCAGCTTGTTACCCGTGTCTTCCATCTCAACTCCTTCGATCCCGAAAAAGCGGCCGGCATCATCGCCCCCCTTCTTTCAAGCCAGGCGATCTTAGAGCCCCTATCCGAGACAAGCCATCTCATCGTCACCGACCTGGTCGTCAATGTGAATAAAATTGCCGAATTACTTAAGGGACTTGATCAGCCGGCTCAAGGGTTAATGATGGGACAGTACACGGCGCAAAATGTCTATGCCGACGCTCTCGCCCTCCTAGCAGAGAAGATCATCGTTCCTTTGGCCGATAGCAAGCCGATTCGTTTCATCCCATTTAGAGAAACCAATCTAATCTATGTCATCTCGACAGAATTTTTTGTCGAAAAATCTATTGAAATTCTCCAGGAGATCGACCGCGGAGCCAAGTCAAAAGCTGACGCGCTTTCTGGCCTCGTCGGACAGCAGTTTCTTGAAGATGAGCGCAGCGGAGTCCTCTCCCCAGAAGAGGAGGCGCGTTTAGAGGCACAACTTCATGGAGGGGGTAGACCCCTGATTGGAGCCCCAGGAGTTGGCGAGCAATATTTTACCGAAGGGCTACCCTTAGGCCATGTCCTCAACACCGAATTTAACATCTACCGCCTCGCTTACCGTAAAGGTGACCAGATCCAAGAGGCTCTGCAGCAAATTGGTAACAGCATGTTCTCTATTGAGGGCATTGATCAAGGAACCAATAGCGAGCTACTCAGCGCCATCCTAACCGTACAGTGGATTGAGACCTCAAACGCCCTTGTCTTTTCAGGTTCAAAAGCGGCAATTGCTAAGCTGCGCAACCTGATTCGCGACCTTGACACACCCAATCAGCAGGTTTTGATCGAGATGCTTCTTCTCGAAACTAATGTTGATGACTCCCTCAGCTTTGGCGTTAACTTCGCCTCGCGCTTTGGCGACAACAGCTTTGCCGGCTCGCAAGCCTTTCTCTCGGATGGATCACCTCTAACGACCAGTATGGACCAGATCCCTACCGGCGGCATCCTCGACCCCAGTGGATTGGCTAGAACACGTGGCTACAACCTAGGTATAATCGGCCAG
>JAJFMK010000243.1 GCA_021772215.1 Chlamydiota bacterium
GTGTTAGCTGGCAAAGAGGAGACACCTCTTAAGGGGAGAGAGGCTCTAAAAGAGGATTACATCAACGAGTTTGATTCCATTTTAGAACCCGAAGACCCATATGGCTGGGCCTTTATCTTTGATCACTGGGAGGGTATCTTAAATGCCGAGGAGATTGAGAGTCTGGAGACGGAGATCAAGGAGATTTCCGACAAGCTTGTGAGTGGTGAGCTAGTTCCTTCTCTAGACCCAGAAGTCTCCATCGCTGAGAACTTCGGGCTCTCCGACAACTTTCACAATCTCATTCAGAAGATGGGTAACCACTTTTACAACCATCAACAGTTTAATGAAGCGACACGGGTTTTTGGCGTCTTAACCGAAGTCAACCCCTACATCACCGACTACTGGCTCTCAATGGGTCACTGCTACCGCGCTCAAGAGAAGATCGTCGAAGCGACAGGCGCCTACCTGCTGGCAGGGATGACAGGCGTTGATAACCCGCTTCCCTATCTTTTGGCGGCGCACATTAATACGAAAGATTCCCCTGAAGAAGCGAGAGAGTATCTTAGTGTCACCAAGGAAATCATAGCCCATGGCGAGGACGCAAATCTCTTGAAAGATGAAGTTGTAACTGTCGAAAGGGCTTTAGGAGGTTAATATGATCGGAGGAACAGGAGAAGTTGATCAATCTTCAGGTGATTTTACCTTTACCTTCACTGGAAACGTTCCATCAGATAACCCCCTTGCATTGGCAAAATCGCTTGGGGCGGATACGAAAGGAGTGCCTAAAGCCAAGGCTGCACCAGCAAAATTGGATGGGGTGTTTGGTAACTTGGCCAAAAGAGCGATGAACCTCTTCTTAGAACAGAAAAGAGCTGGACGAACACCTGTTTGTAAGACCCTTGCGGCAACGGGAGCAACCGTAAAGTGGACAGGAGCCGGCTATATCTTCTCCTTTGTCGGCAGCTATCTGCTAGGTAAAATGTGTCAATCATTTGAAAACACCAGCCGCGTGATGACCTTCTTCTTAAAACGAGCTGGAGTGCCAAAGGAAGAGCTAAACAAACAGGTTAAGGACATGCAGGAGAGATGTTTAGACAAGAAGCTTAACGATCCAGATTGCAGCCTTAAGGAGCGAGCGAAGTTTAAACAGATTGGGTTGTTTCAGATTCACGGAAAAGATAGCAGATCGAGTAAATATATTTGGACGCCGCTAGAGGGATTTGCTTATGGTGGTAACAGCAATTTTACCGACACTGAAGTCATCATGTATTTTAAAAGCGCTTTAGAAGGGCAGGGGTTGCAATTTAAAGATGGGGTCAGTTTTGACGACATTAAAAATGCAAAAACTGGTGCAGAAATGAATAAACTAGTTACTAATATTAAAAGCCCGGAGCTCAATAAGCCTGATAAATATGGTGTCTTCCACAATCCATTGACGAATGACCTTAAAATTGAGGGATCTAAATTTAACTATTTGCAAAAAGGTGCTGAAGCTTGTAGCCGGGATTTGGGGTCCTCTTTGCCTGAAGGAACTACACCCTCAGAGCTGTTCCGAATGGAAGTTCAGAAGTTGCTAGATTCTGGTGTAAAGGTAACAGAATTCTATGTTGCCGTGGACTATAAGGGTGAGCCGAAATACATCAACAAAGCAAAAGCAGATAAATTAAAAATGGATGGAAAGCGCTTGGATGGTCCCTTTACATTGACTTTGAATGAAACAGACTTATGGAAGGAAAAAAGCGATCAGCTAGGACTTAACATAGATGATCCTAGGAATTTAAATGTAAGAGCGATTGACATGTTGGGAAAAGCTGCTGCTGCGAGATATAATGCTAAAAAATAATTGGAATCTGATGATTTCTGAAGGGAGATAATATGGGAGAGGGGCTGACACCAGTTGGACTGCCGAAAGGGGAAAATCAGTCTGCAATTGTACAATCCAGTTGCGCGCTTGCAGAGACCAGACTTGATACGGCTTCAACAAAAGGGGTTGCAAAGTCTAGGACATGGCTTCAAGAGAAGAGGACGTCATTCTTCACGAAGCTAGCGGAAGGCGCCATGAAGCAGTTTCTCAATAGCAATAGATCTCATGGTTTCTCGCAAAAATTATATAGATCAACTGCATTAATGCAATGGATGGGTCTTGGGGCAGTAGTTGGAGCTACTGTTGGCGGACCTATCGGTATGTTTTTGGGCTACGTTATAGGAGGGGTTATAGGAATTAAAGCTATAAATTTTTGTACAGAAGGATGGAATACAAATCGAGCCATGCATTTTTTCTTAAATGCAGCTGGAGTTGAGAAAGACCAAGTTGATGAAATGGTGGAGAAAATTTGGCACAAAGCAATTGAAAATGAAGTTGACTCAATGATTAGGAAGTCTTCTAAAAATGATAGTGCTGAGAAAAGGAAAGGGGAAGATGATTTTATCAGGCTTATCGTAGGTCAAGGTGTTGAGGAGTGCAGTAACTCAAGTAAAATTGATGAAATTTTCAAAAATAATCCTGATGTTTTGAATCGTGTAAAAAGCGTAATGTTCAAAGATAAACCAAACGAACAGGGTGCTACGTAATTAAGGACTGATAATATATGTTATGTTGCATTCTAAGCTGTTGAAATAGAAAACCCCAGGTAGGCCCGGGGTTTTTTCGACTTTAAGAGCTCTTTAGCTTAGATAACGGCAACGCTCTTATTTTTCAGAATGTCAGCTGCTACAACAGGTCCTTTATCTGCGACCATACCTGAAACATAGACGACCTGATAGTCTGCTTTTTTTGCACCGGATATCATGCCACCTCGAGCCCACTGTAGATCGATAGCTGCTTCAGCCACCTCTGCACCGGCTCCTGCAAGAAAAACAAACTTAGGTTTAAGATTGTGATCAGCAAAAGCTGCTTTGATAGCTTCACTTGCGGTATCTTCTGAACCTAGAGCTCTTCTAGCTGCAAATCCAGCGACCCTTTGAACCTCTTCCATAGGTAGAGCCCCTGCTGTTCCAGTTACACAGTATGGAAGCGCTAATGTTCTTTCAGCTGTGACTTTACCTTTGCGGTTCTCAGTATAAACCTTGGCTCCAGCATCTGTAGGCGCTTTAGCAAAAGCCTTGCTCTCAGCGCGGTTATCCATGGTTGCTATAATCGTCTTTGCCCCTTTGTCTGCGAAATGCGCATAAACTCTCGCAAAAATTGCTGCGGCACATTCACTTCCTGGGATAGGGTGCGCACCTTTAGCGCCTAAATCAGACTGGAAATTCTGCGCAACAAAAACGACGTCAGAAAAGTCGGTCTTTTTATCATCAAATTGCTTTTGAATTTTTGCGATGATTGCAGAGGCTGCTGTTCGAACCTCTCCTTCTGTGTATGGAGCTAAGTTTAAGGCTTGCTTAAGTAAGTCGAAGGGTGATTGTTTGAAAAAGTTTAGTGTAGATGCCATTTTCAATCTCCTCTAGTTGGTTAACGAGGATTTGACTATAGCGGTAACTGAATATTTTTGTAACCCCCTCTTTTCCAGAAAAAATGAGTGAGGGCCTTCCTTTT
>JAJFMK010000244.1 GCA_021772215.1 Chlamydiota bacterium
CTCTTGTTGTAAACTTTCCTAACATATATACTAACCTTACTGTTGATGGAGCAGGCTGAGACAAGTTCCTCTAAACAAACCATCATTAAAAATTAGCTCTCGGAATAGATAGCTTGGGTATCCAAATCCCTAGAAGCCCTCCCCACACCTTAATTGTGGTACGAGCAGAGGAACCCTTAATCGGGAGAAGCCTTCTGCTTTAGTTGAGGGAGTATTCACGAATGACATCTTCGGGCTTCCCGTGCTTATGGCCCCTTTTGGGGCGAGCTGTATCTTGATCTTTACTACCCCTGGAGATGAGTATGCGCAGCCGATCAATGTTTTAGGCGGCTACTTTATTACAGGTTTGATTAGCTTGATCTTGATGGATTTTCTGCCTCATCAGTTCTGGGTCGTGGGGCTTGTATTGGGAGTTGGCATAACCGTGATGGCGCTCTTGAGGCTCACCCATCCACCAGCTGGAGCTGTCCCTGTCGTGGTCTATCTCTCCTCTATAGAGGCGGTCGACTACTTTTTTCTCATCTCACCTATCATGTGCGGCAGCGCAACGCTTGTTCTCTTAGCGCTTATCATGCATCGGCTGCCGCTTAAGGCTGACTACCCTCGCCTAAGTGGGTCGGGCAGTGCCAGTAGCTCGCGAAATCATCCATAAAGTTCTGTGGTCCGTGATAGTGACGAGCGATCTCTTCGACAGCATGGGTTAGCCTATCTTCCCACCCTCTTAAAGGATATGGATCCTTTTGAGGGGTGAGGCAAAGAGCAAATTCGATTTGAGTGATTAAGGGGGCAGCGGGATCAAACCTAATCCCTTGACCCTTGTCGACGACATAGTTGGCATTGGGAATTTCCCAGGGGTGGATGTGCATAATCAAGAGGGGAGTCTCTGTCATAAGGGGCTCTGTAATGGCTGGACCGCCTGCCTTGGAGATGCCGAGTTTAGAGATGTTCATCACCTCGTTCATCTCTTCAGGAGTTAGCAAACCATAGATGGAGAAGGCTTTCGAGTTTGGCAGATCGTTTCGCTTGGCAACAAGTGTCTTTTTTAGCTCCTCGTTTTTTCCGCAGATAAAGAGGTATTTCAGAGGTAGGCTTGATTTTGAAATGGATAGGGTGTCAAAGATCTCATTGAGCGCTCCTGTTCCATGTTTTCCCATGACGATGAAGATGGGGATCTCACCATCTTCGATTTGCCATTTTTGATGAAGGGGGGAGGGCTCCATAATAGGGTAGAACTGAGGATTTATCGGATAGCCAATGACCTCAAATTCTTTGAAAAAGGTCTCCTGATCAACTTTAAGAAGAGAAGAGATTTTGGGCAATAGCACCTCTTCGGTGTCATTGGGTTCAAAGTTCTCTAGATCCTGTTGCCAGAAAAAGAGCGGCTGAAAGAAGGAGGGCTCTTTTGTGGGGATCCAGAAACGAATGGAGTCGGGGTCGCATTTGCCATAGTAGCCTGAAAGGAAGGGACAGAGACTAAATTCTGTATGGAACATGCGAAAAGGGACACCGAGAGTAGCCAGCGATAGATCATCGGGGAGGTAGGTTCTCGTCGAGATTATAAAATCGGGCTGAAGCTCGGCAATTTTTTGTTTAAGAGCGGCTAAAAAGTTTGAGGGGATGTAGTGTTGAACTTTTCGGTAGAGACCCTCTCGCTTAAGCAGCACCTTTAGGTTATTGCTCTTTTGAAAAATCGCTGAATAGGCTGAGTCGTAGGTGTGCACTCCTGTGGCAAGCATGAGCGGATCGTTATCAACTGCCACCTCTTCGACATCAAAGACGATCGGCTCCACCTGATCTAAGGAGGAGAGGTGGTGAGCCATCGCATTGGCCACAGAGTGGTTTCCACCGCTAGCGGAGGTTGTCAATATCACTACCCTAATAGGTCCCTCTTTTCGCTTCTCCAATCTATAAAGGGGCCTGTTCGCTTCTTCGACAAAAGCCTCAAAAGCCACTGAGTGCTCCTTAACTAATTCGAGCCCATATCTGCCCTGCTCAAGTAGTGCTTTTTTCAGCGCCTTAGCGGGAGAAATATGGGGATGACCAAAAAGCATAGCGATGCTTAGTAGCGCTTTAGAAAAGGCCTCCTCTTTGTTGACAGCCTCCTTTTTGAAAGGAGGAAGAAAGGCGGTCTCTTCATAAAAAGTGATCGTTGCTAAATCATGTGAGATCGGCTCGAGAGAAATAATTTCGCCAAGATGGTGTGAAAAGGCGTCATGGATCTGTTTGGTTAAGGTCTCATCTTTTAAAACATAATTAAGATCATAATGAAGCTGACTTTCATATGGATAGAGCGCGTAGTCTATCCCTTGGTGAGTGACTAAAGAGTCATCCTTAATTTTGACGCCATCTTCGAGCTGCCAAAAGAGATCAAGTTGTGGGTTCCTCTCAGTAGCAGCCAGAGATGTGAAAACGAGGAAGATAAGCTGTAAAAGGGTCTGTATTTTTATCATCGCTTGATAGAAGATGCCCCTTTTCCGAGAAATTTGCAACGATAGCCTTGTGCCCATCAACCAACGAAGCTATAATCAGCGCTTCAAAAGGAGCCTCTTATGATAATATCTAAATTTATTTATTCATTCCTTTTCTGTTTAGTTGCTGTTAATGCTCTGTTTGCTGAAGAGAGACTCCACTTTTCTCCAAATACTCCTGTTGAGCTTGTTGTGAATCAAGAGATTAAAGATGAGTCATCTATTGGTATTTTGGTTTGTCGTGGGGAGTGGGAGGATCGGGTGAAAATGGAAGTGACTCTCCTTGAAGGAAAAGAGAGAGCTGTAAAGGTCGTTGTGAGGGATATTTTTATTGACTCCCCTTACAACAGTGTAAAGAAAGTTCATGTGAATAGCTCATCTTCTTACAGAAGTACTCCTCACAATCCAAAGACCAATCTTGAAGAGGAGCAGCCTCAATTTTTATCGATCTACGCAGAGGTGATTGATCAGCCCCTTCTCTTTCGAGTCAATTCTGAGGGAACAGTGGAGGAGCTCACTGGGACACTGAAGAGAGTCGCCGCGATGAATGAAGAGAATAAAATCAAACTAAAGAATAGCGGGATTGAGTTGAGCTACTTTCAGCTTATTCTATTTCAACTCTTTCATTTAGATGATCTGGAGGTTGATCTAAATGGAGACTATTTAGCCCCTATTGTCCAGCTACTCGATTATGATGAGGATGATCCTACTGACTATAAGAAGGGGGATGTTGTCGA
>JAJFMK010000245.1 GCA_021772215.1 Chlamydiota bacterium
CAGCGGTCGTAGTGGATGACAACAGAGGCGCTCGTCAGCTCAATACCGAGCCCTGAAGCTTGAAGAGAGCCTAAGAAAACCTCGCAGGAGGGCTCCTCTTGAAAACGTTTGATCTGCTCTCTTCGGTTCGTGGTGCTGCCGCGAATGGAGGCGAAGCCGATCCCGGACTGGTTGAGGTAGAGCTCCATGATGTCGAGCATCTGTAGGAATTGGGAGAAGACAACAACTTTTTGGCCACTATCTCGCGCTTCGGTGAGAAGCTCTTTGAAGAGTTCCCATTTGCCCGATGAGTGCTTTTCAAAGAGGTGGGGCGTTTTATAGTAGGAGGCGGGGTGGTTACAGATCTGCTTGAGTTTTGAGAGAAGGGCAAAGATGTGGAGGAAGGAGGGGTGCGCTGATTTGTCTTTAAGTTCGCGGACCAGCTCCTCGCGCTCTCTGTCTAGAAGTGCCTGGTAGAGCCGCCACTGGTCGATGTCGAGGGCGCAGTGGGCCACCTCTTCGATTTTCTCGGGAAGCTCTAGGAGAACCTCCTCCTTCTTTCGACGCAGGATAAAGGGTGTGACGAGACGATGAAGGAGCTCTTTGGCGTGAGGATCTGCCTCTTTTTCGATTGGCAGGAGGAATTGGCGCTTAAAGCGCTCCTCTTTGGGGAGGTAGTCGGGAAGGATCAGATCAAAGAGGCTTTTGAGCTCTCGTGTGCTATTTTCAATCGGCGTTCCGGAGAGGCCCAGCTTCATCTTCGCTTTTAGGCTTTCGAGTGCTTTGTAGAGCAGGCTGGTGTGGTTTTTGGCGATCTGGATCTCGTCATATATGGCCAGTGTGAAGGGAACCTTTTTGATCTGTTTGCTGTCGACTCTTAAAGTCCCATATGATGTGAGCAGGACATCAAACCCTTTGTCAAACTGCTTGACATCGCGCTTGGGGCCAATATGAGTGCAGACCCTAAGCTTTGGAAAAAATTCTTTTAGGCGATCTTCCCAGTGGTAGAGGACAGAGACGGGACAGACGACCAAAAATTTAGGTTTTTTTAATTTTCTTTGTTCAGTATTGACAATGCCGGCGATAAGGGCGATCGCTTGGAGTGTTTTCCCCAGTCCCATGTCATCTGATAGTAGGCCACTGAGGTGCTGGTTATAGAGGTGCCAAAGCCACTCTAAACCACGCTCTTGGTAGGGGCGAAGCGTCGCTAAAAACCCTTCTGTTTTGACTCTTTTCTCTCTTCCCTCGCCCGTCACTTCATCATAGAGCTTTCTCGTCTCAAGCGCATGGTTTGGAATATCCGGTGCGACGAGGACATGCTGTTTGATCAGCTCCCAAGCATTGATCTCAAGCTCGCCCGTTTTGGCATTCCACTTTTCTACTTTTTGCTCTTCAAGCCATTGAAGCTTTGTTGATTTTAGATCAATCAATCCGGCAGCAGAAGGAAGGAATCGATCGCGACTGTTGATTGATTGCATCACTTTCCACAAAGGGATCTCTCCAATTTCTGTCTTCAGGGTAAGCTTTTGTAGAAAAAAACCGGGGTGTCTAGGGTAGCGCCGCATCGAGCTTAGTTCAATGTTGATCTCTTGAGGGATCTGCAGCTCTTTGGAGACGTTTAGGGCGTATGGAAAAAGAGCCGGCCAATCCTCTGCAAAGAAGGATTCGAGCTCATGGTGGCGCAAAAGTCTTTGAACTGAAAAGTCCTTTGAGATCTTAGGATCGATCGGCAGTTTTGCGAAACCTTTGCCTTCGACAAAGATGTGGCGGGGATAGAAGATCAACCGATCTTCAGTTTCTGATTCGATCTCATAGGCCGGTGTAATGCTCACCTGTCCATCCTCTCGAAAAATCACATCGAGAGCAAACCTTCGAATCGGTCTCTCTTCGGTGAAGAAGTTGGTAAGGTGGACCAGCTCCTCTTCATAACGGTCGATAAAATCGGAAAGCTCCTCTTTGTTGACGCGCATGCCAGCGTAGAGGCGCGCCTTTACAAGGGGGTTGTAGGTGGCATAGAAGCCCTCCCCGTCCATGTAGATCCAGTCGCCAAAGTTGTGAGTTGAAGAGCCATTCTCTTCCGTTTCAACTTGGTGGATGATCTTTAGTGATTCATCTTCTTCCACTTTATAGGTGAGGTTGGTCTCAATCTGGGTCACATGGGTGTGAAACCCCTCTTGGCTATTTAGCCAGGCGCGATTGAGTCGGACAAATTCGTTGATCTCCTCTTTAGGAATCCGCATGAGGGGGCGATCAAAGTGGCAGTTTTCGAGGCGATAGAAGCCGCTCTCATCGAGGTAGGCCCACTCTCCAAAGAGGTGGGATCTCTCTTTGTTGAGATCGCCCGGTTCAAAGAGATAGGTCTTAATTAGAAGATCCCAATCCTTCGTGAAGCGAAGTTGATACGAGGGAAAGAGAGGAAAGTCATGCAGGGCAGCTCCCTTTAGCCCCATCTCAACCCAAGAGAGATTCTCAGATAAGAAGCGGCCGATCTCCTCTCCCTTCAGCTCTTCTCTTTCTGCGCTCTCTTTCACTCTTTTAGGGATAAAACCGCGGTTTGTTAGATAGATCCAACCTTTAAGTTCGATCCCTCCTTCGCCGCTCTCACCATTTTCTTGGCCCACAGACTCAATTTTTAGTGTTGCCATGTCAGGGTCGTAAGAGAAGGTGGCCTCCCTCTCCCTAGGATGTAGATAGTAGAGATTAGAGGAGACAGTACCCAAAGAGGGAATGATGTCAGGCCACTGCTCGGGGGTGATTGTAGTCTCGATTTTGCATGAGGGGTGAGAGATCAGGATCTCGCGTGGCAGGTCGTCGAGAGGAGAGAAGGTGACATTGCAGTCGATGCCGCTCTCCTGCTGCTGCATCAGCCACTTCGCCAGATCGGACCAAAAGGAGAGCTCATACTGCAAGGAGGGGGAGGGGCGCCCCTGTCGCCAGAGGGCGAGCTCCTCTTCTGAGAGGTTAGAAAACTTTAAGGAGGTCTCTTCTGTCTCACTCACCTCACGGTTAAGCAGCTCGCTGAAGAGGAGGTCTGTCTCAGTTGTCTGCGGTGTGATGCGGACCGCGTTGGCTCCCTCAAGGTCGTGGGTCACGTAGGCATTCTCAGTGCGTTCGAAGGGGGCGCTGTCGCCCGCCCAGCACTCAGCTAGTAGATTGAAGAGATGGTTCCAGAAGGAGCGGCTGAAGCGAATATGTAGCGGGAGGTGGCTCTCTTTATAAATAGCAAGGAGGGCAGCGGCGACATGTTCGCAGCCCCTTCCTTCTTCGAACTTGTCACAGCTGCAGATGGTGTCTGAGAGTTGATCTTTGGGGCCAAACTGCATAAAGGCCCAGGCACCTTCTGGGTGAGCCTTGTCAACAACCCTAACCTGGTAGGTTCCAGACGAAAACTCAATCTCTCGAACCTGCCCTTTAGCTAGAAAACGTCTTGCCTCCTCCAAAAAAGGCTCAAATGCTGTTGGAATTGACACCTTAAACCCCCATGTCTCTTCTATCGTCTGTAGCGATTTATAGCAATTCCTCTGCAGGAGTGTAGTCATAGTGGAGGTCTGTGGCGACATGCTGATGTGTCACCAATCCTTTGCAGACGTTGAGTCCATCCCTTAGACCGGGATTATCCAATAGAGCCTGTCTCCAGCCCTTGTTGGCGATCTCTAGGGCGTAGTCCATTGTGGCGTTTGTGAGTGCCATTGTCGATGTTCTAGCGCAGGCGCCCGGCATGTTGGTGACGCAGTAGTGGATCACCCCGTCGACAAGATAGCTGGGGTCTGCATGCGTTGTGGGCCGTGAGCTCTCAAAGCAGCCGCCCTGGTCAATGGCGATGTCAACGACGACCGAGCCGTGATCCATTCTCTTTAACATCTCATGAGTCACAAGTTTCGGAGCCAGTTTTCCCGGGACGAGAACCGATCCGATAACGAGATCCGCTGTGGAAACAGAGTCCTCGATTGAGGCAGCTGTCGAGTAGAGAGTTTTGAGGCGTGGTCCAAAGTGGTGGTCAAGTTGGCGTAGGCGATCGAGGTTGCGGTCGATCACTGTCACATCGGCGCCAAGACCCATCGCCATACGAGCCGCCTCTGTCCCAGCAACACCGCCTCCCAAAATGATAACGCGTGCCGGAACAACACTTGGCACACCGCCAAGAAGAAGCCCTTTACCGCCATTATTCATCTGCAGTGCGTTCGCGCCCGCCTGAATCGAGATGCGCCCGGCAATCTCGCTCATTGGAATCAAAAGGGGTAGCTTGCCATGCCGATCAGTCACCGTTTCATAGGCTATTCCAACGCACTTTCTCTCTAGGAGGTTCTTTGTCTGGACAGGGTCGGGGGAGAGGTGTAAGAAGCCGAAGATGATCTGTCCCTCTTTAATAAGGGAAAACTCTTCTGGCTGCGGCTCTTTGACCTTGATGATCATCTCCGCCTGGTAGACCTCTTCGGCTGATGAGACGATTCGAGCACCCGCGTTTTTGTACATCTCATCGGAGTAGCAGATCGCTTCGCCCGCATTTGACTGAATAACCAGCTCATGACCTGCTTCAGAAAGCATTCGGCACATTGCTGGCGTCGCTCCCACGCGGTATTCATGGTTCTTAATCTCTGTTGGAATTCCTATTTTCATAAACGATCCTTTTAGGAGATACTGATTAATTCGATTGCAGTCGATTTTTCGATGATTTTGCCTCAAGTTTTCAAATTTTGCAAGTTCGCATACTGCTGATAGTAGTGGGCTTGCAAAATTTGGGAAATTGAGTTGAAAGGGCGGAAAAGCGACCCACGCGAATTATTCAGTTTCTCCTTTAAGCTAAGAAGTATAGCAGATTTATCTAAAGCGAGTCCATTTTAAACCTCCTACTTTTAGAAATTCACAATCCTACAATCGTTATTAACTCATTGAAAATCAACGATCCAAAAAATCCTTACCCCATTTTTGTCAACATGAGATAATAGGGGTGTTGAGGGGGAGTTATGGTGAGATGGACAGTTCTTTTTATTCTTCTATGGGTATTACCTGTTGATGCTCAAACTATTAGAGGGCGTGAAGGCACTGTAAACCGCTCGGCAGTTCGTGAGCGAGCCGGTTCGCTTGATCAACGCGTCGACCCCCGCCGCCGCTCACGCGGTACGGTCATTGAAAACTACTATTATGATGACTATCGTCGATACCCCTATAGCTATTCCGATGGCTATGGAAACGAACCCATCCCACCCCAAACCTACCCTTATGAAGAGCAGTACTGGACGCCCTATGAGTATAGAGATCCCGTCCCTTATAATAGACGAGAACATATTGATGATAACCGCGAAAGAGTGCGTCAGCGCTACTTTGAAGATCGCAGAGATCTAAGAACGCCGCTGCCTACCACACCAAGTTCGAGGCGACCTAGCCTCAGCGATCGTATCCAACAGGAGAGTGATATGCGTCGCCAAGATTCACAGATACAAAGAGACTATATCCGTGAAGAGTCTTTAAGGAGGTATTGATGAAGTGGATATTTATAAGTCTATTCTTAGCAACAGCAATTACCGCCTACATCAGACCGCCAGGCCGAAGCGCCATCCCTGATCCCTATTATGACAGGGAGGGGTATGAGCGCAGCCGCGAGAGTGCAAAAACGCGCTACTTCCTCGACCGCGGTGGTAACCCTGAAGATGTTCGTGAGATTCGCGATAGAGGCCGCAGCAGTGAAAATGAAAGTCTCAGCGACCGCATCAAACGAGAAAGTGACGTCAGACAGCGCTCCTCAGAGCTAAAACGAGATCATATCCAAAGAGAATCACAGAGACGCTTTTAGAACTTTTAGGTATAATATAGCCCTATGTCTACTGTTTCTGGAGCTGGAGAGGCTGGTTTTTCTGGGGGTTCAACACAACCTGTTGGTAGTGAGGCTGCTTATAGCTGTCCCATTTTGGAGCGCTGCCGCTCATCTTCAATCTATTGGCCTTGGCTAGAAGAGGATCTCATTGCTCACCAACAGATTACGGCTCTCCTCGAAAAAATTGATCAGAAGCTTCCTGCCAATGAAAAACTTGAATTGGCATCTAAATATTTTGAAGGTTTCTTTGAAGAGGTCGCTCCTAAATATCAGCAAGCCAGAGCCGCTACCTGGCTTCTGCGAGTCGCTTATAGTCCGGAATCGATTTTAGGAGGTGACTTTCAAACCACACCATGGAAAAAGAACCTCCATGAGAAGGCTTTACTCTTTTTTGAATCCCTTGAAAAAGGCGCCGATCTTCAAATCATAAGAGGAGCTTGGAATGAGGCGTTGACAACCTACGCAAAAGAGGCCTTTAATCCACAAAATGTTTTTGGTGACGGCCATAGAAGTTACTACGCCGACGAGCTCGCTTTAACTGAAGAACAGAAAAAGTTAGCCAATCCCATGACTCTCATGGATGAATTAAAGAGAGATGATCAGGCAGAAGTAATCTTACTCACACCTGGCAGCGCCGGCCGCGCCGACCAAGAGATCCCCAAATATCTGGAGAAATTTAGTGATAAAAAGGTGAAGATCTTTATGGTCGACCCCTTCTTCGCTAAACACCATCCCAAAGCGCTTAACTCTGATTGGAAAGCAGTGAATGATAAAGGGGAAGAAGTTCCCTATTCAAGTCGCTTTACAAAGGGGAACGCCGAAGCTGTTGTCATTCGAGATGGTCTTTTTAGTCAAGATGGGGAAAGGCAGCAAATCATTGCCTATCTTCAAAAAGCGCAAGCTAGAGGTGCTCAGATTTTTCTAGGAGACCACTGCTCTCCTGTAAGTGAGCTGTTCTGCCCAATCTATAACGAGCTCTTAACTTCTGGCTCCGCTCCGACACTCTATTCAGAGCATGGCGGCTGTTATGTGAAGATTTGGAATGGGGAGCTGTATGATCGAAACAGCGCCCATTTGCTAGAGATCGCCCAAGATTGTGAGCTGCAAGGAACCGACTTTGCTAAAAAGGTTCAACTGCATCCTCTCATTAGCGATGAGGAGAAGGCCAAATGGATCAAGCAGTATAGTGAGGGTGAGTTACAGGTCGGCTATCGCGTAGAGTATGTCTATTCAATTAATGAGCTGCTGAACAATTAGGGAACAGCCGATTTTTTGATGATTTCGTTTCCAGTTGGTTGATTTCATAAATTCGCATACTGTTGACAGTAGGGGACTTGCAAAATTGGTCAAATGGAAGCGAAAGGGCTTAGAAAGCGGCCTTTCGCGAATTGTTCAGTGCCTCCTTAAGCGGCTAGATTAATTGCCAGCGAGGGCCAGCTCTTCTGAGAAGGTAAGGGAGAGCAGTTTGGAGATCCCCTTCTCCTCCATCGAGACTCCGGTTAGGAGGTGCGCTTCGGCCATCGTCTGTCTATTGTGAGTAACGATTACAAGCTGCGTCTTTTCAGAGAAGGGTTTGATGACGCGTAAGAAGCGCTCGACGTTGGTTTCATCGAGCGGGGCGTCGACTTCGTCGAGGAGACATAAGGGGGCGGGATTCACCTTGAAGAGGGCAAGCATGAGGGCGATGGCGGTGAGGCAGCGCTCGCCGCCGGAGAGGAGGTTGAGCGATTTGAGCTGCTTACCTGGAGGCTGCACCTCGATCTCTACGCCCGCCTCTAAGAGATCTTCCGCATCTATCAAACGAAGGCGCGCCTCGCCTCCCTCGAAGAGTGTCTGGAAATGTTCGGCGAAGTGGGCAGAGACAGCATTGAAGGTGGTGATAAAGCGCTCGCGGCTCTTCTTGTCGAGCTCATGGATAAATTCTTTGACCTCTTCAGAGGCCTTCTCCAGCTCTTCGAGGTTTGAGGTGAGATCTTCAGCGTGGCTTTTCTCTTTCTCGTAATCTTCGATGGCAGCGAAGTTGATTGAGCCGCTCTGCTGCAGGAGCCTCTTTAGAGGTGAGAGCTCCTTTTCGATCGAGGTGATGCTTCCCTCTTCTGGAGGGGTGAGGTTTTGAATCGTCAGTTGATACTTCTCTTCGAGTTCTTTTACGAGAGAATCGAGACGATAGCCATTTTCTGCCTTGGCAACGGAGAGGTTGGTCAGCTCGCCTCCTAGGCTCTCTTTCTCCTCTTGAACCTGCTGGATCTCTCCATCAAGGGACTCTTTCGTTTGGCGAAGGACTGTGATCTCTTTCATCACCTCATGAAAGCGATTTTTTCTCTCCTCCTCTTGCTCTTCCAGCTCCCGTTTAGATTGGGAGAGGGCCTCCCTCTCTTTTTCAATCTCTTCAGCTCTTTTCTGCCGCTCGCTCGCCTCTTTTTCGAAACGTCTGAGAAGATCAACGCGTTGGCGCTCTCTCTCCTCTAAGAGAGCGATCTTCTTTTCAGCCTCTTTAGAGCGCTGCTCTAGGAGGCGATGGGCGTGAGAGGTTTTGGAGAGCTCACTCTGCAGCTCTTTAACCTTCTCCTCTTGGGCTGAGGCAAACTCTTTTGAGGCATTCAGCTGCTCTTCAAACTGTTTTTCCTGCTCTTTGGCCGCACTTAGTTGATCTTCGCAAGTCTCTAGGTCACTTTGAAACTGACTCTCTTGGGTAGTAAACTCTTTCATCTTCTGAGAGAGGCTCTCTTCGCGAGATTTAAGTTGTGAGAGCTGCTTCTCTTCGCGTTCAATGTGGAGCTGTAGCTCCATCTCCTTGAGTTCAATTTTGCGAAGGTTGCTAGCCAGCTCCTGCTCTTTGTTTGTCAGATTTAGCAGATCGATCTGCAGTTTCGCTGTCTGGTTTTTCTGCTCGTCACGCCTCGCTTTGATTTTTTGGATTTTCGCCTCTAGCTCTTTGATCTCCTTTTCGCGAAAGAGCGGGTCATGCTCTCTTTTTTTCATGCGTGAGATGAAATGGTTTTTAGAGATCCAGCACTGCTCTTTGGTCCAGTAGTCTGCTGTGGGATTCTCTTGGGCATTTTTGAGCGCATCAGCAAAGGAGTCACAAAGTTCGACACTGCTTGTGATCTCTTCAAGGTATTTGGAGGAGATCAATGAGAAGTCGAAAAGATTGTTTTCGATGGCGAGAGCCATAATCTTTGCGACGTCAGTCTCCTCTTTGTAGACGAGAGCGTCGGTAAAGGGTCTTAGTACGGAGCTGAGCGCTTCGAGCTTGGCGCCATCCACTTTGAGTTCTTCGTAAAGGGGGGTCAATCCAAACTGCTGCCCCTTTTGTAAAAGCGCTTGACATCCCTTTGAGAGCCCCTCATGTTCGCGCTTGAGTGAGGCGAGAGAGTGGAGTCTTACTTCGAGGCTCCCTAGCTCGCGCTCAATCTGTCGAAGGGAGGCGTCCGAGCTGTTAAAGATCTCTCTTGTGCTCTGGCAATCTTTTCGATTCTCATCTAGCTCCCAGCGCTTTTTCTCAAGATGTTTTGTTGTCTCTTCGAGCTCACTTTTTTGGTTCAAAGTGGCGCTCTCAATTTCAGAGCGTCGTCCCTTTAGCTCTAAGGTCTCCTGTTCATCTCTCTTCTGCCTTTCTTTGAGGTTTGAGAGTTTGATTTCGATCTCTTTGAGCTTGGCCGATTCTTGATGCGCCGCCTTTAGCGCTTTAAAGTAGTGGGTTTCTGCTTCGCCTCTTTCGATTTTGAGTTTTTGGTAGCTCTGCTGTTTCTCATTTAATGCAGATTCGATCTGCTGCTGCTCTTTTTCTAGTTTTAAAAGCTCTTCTGAAATTTCATTCAGTTCGCAGCAAAGCGTCTCCTTCTCTTTTGATTCAGACTCTGTGGACTCCTCAATGAGCTTTTTTTCTTTGACAGCGTGAGCGCTTTTTTGTTTAAGATTTTCAGCCTCTTGACGAAGGCGTGCACTCTCTCTTTCATTTTGCTGGTTCAACTGCACCAGCTCGTTGAGCTTTCCAAGGGCAAGGTGGCGCCTCTCTTCACTTTTAGCCAGCTCTTCATGGGCGCTTTTGAGACGGCTGTTCATCCCCTCGAATTTCTCTTTGACCTTCTCGGCTTTCTCTTTAAGAGTCTCCTCATTTTTTTTCAGCTGCTCTCGATCCTTGGAGAATTTTTCATGTCGCAAATAGAAGAGACTTTTTTCAAGCTCAGTGAAGCGCTTTTGGTTCTCTTGGTAGTTTGTCGCCTCTTCGGCTTGGACTTCAAGATGTTCTAAAAGCCGCTCCTGCTCATCTTTTCTCTCGCGGGCGCGCTCTACATTACTCGTCGTCTCTTTGAGGCGTGAGAGTGCTTCTCGTTTTTTTAAGAGAAATCCGCTGACGCCGGCTGCCTCTTCAAAGATGAGGCGGCGCTCTTGAGGGCTGATTCGAATTACCTGGTCGAGGCGTCCCTGCTCGCAGATCCAGAAGCCGCCCTTTCCCATTCCTGTACCAGCAAATAGCTGATGGATCTCTTTGAGGCGGACCGGTTTTTGGTTGATGTAGTAGTGCGAATCCCCTTCGGGGTTAAGACGTCTTGTCACCTCAAGCTCTGAGTAGGGAAGGTCTAAGGCTTCATCGATATCGTCGAAGGTGATGCTTACTTCGGCAAAAGGGGCGCTGCGTCTTGTCTTGGTGCCGCTGAAGAGAACGTCGCTCATCTTAGAGCCGCGTAGGGCTTTGGCGTTGCTCATGCCTAAAACCCAGCGCAGAGCTTCGACCAGGTTAGATTTTCCGCAGCCGTTTGGACCGACGATCGCTGTGATCCCAGCAGAGAAATCGAGGGTTGTTCTCTGTGCGAAGGACTTAAATCCAAAGAGTGAGAGTTTCTTCAGGCGCATATTGTATCAAAATTCTTTTTGAAAGCTCGTTGTAGCAGATCTATAGATTTTAAGTATAGGCTAATAGGAGCGCCTCTGCCAAGTTAGAGACGCCGGGATTTGGATCATTTTTTAATATTTTGCAGAGACGAACAGCCTCTTCGACTTTTCCAAGCATGAAGAACGCTTTGGTGAGGTTGAGCAGGGTTGGGGTGTGGTCCGCATCTAATTTAAGAGCTTTGTCTAAGTAGCGCACCGCTTTAGAGGGCTGGTTAAGTTCGAGTAGGATGGCGCCGAGAGTCTGGGCGTCGTAGGCGCTATCTCTGTCTAGGACGTTTAGTGCTTCAAAAAAGGGCATGGCGATATCATATTTTCCCTGTCGCACATAGGCGTAGCCGGCGTTTCTTAGCTCTTCTAGATGCTCTTCACTCCAGCCGAGCAATTTGCACCAATCTTTTCGTACCATCTCTTACCCTTGTAGAAACTGTCCCATGCGGCCGATGACGAAGCCGAGCCATGAGTTAATTTTTTTAATCTGTTTCAGACAGCCTCCGATCACCTCTTTTTCCTGCTCCTCCTCTTTCGAGTCGCATTTTTGGCGACCCAGCTTCTCCTCTTCGGTCTCCTCTTTTCCCTCATCGCTTAATATAGGCACCACGCGTGAAAAGGAAAACGGCGAGCGGCGCTGCGTAGAAAAGCTTTTAGGCGGAAAAAAGTAGGCCCAAGGAGTCGTTACCGGAATGACTCCTAAAAGGATGTCAATCTCGGCAAGCTTGGGATAGATGTCGACAAGCTGCAGCTGCGCAGGGATCGTATCCGCCTCTTGCAGGCGGTACTGTTTATTGATCTCCTCGATCAGCTGCGTACGTCTGGCATACTGAATATAGATGCCGATATCTAACTTATCAATGGTTGGCATAATAGACCTCTCCCCACACCTCTATTATACCATGTGGGAGAATTAATCGCGTAGTGAAGGTAACTCGTTCAATGTCAGTTTGATACATAGTTCTCTTGTTACAAAATACACTTTTTTTGGCCACTTATGTGCTACCCGACCCTCTTAGGTGAAGGATTCTAGCATCTTGCATCTGTTCGAAATCCATTTCATTTTGGTCGGTATTTCCTTGATCAAAGTAGTTGATTTTACACGTTTGAATCCTGTTGATAGTGTTGGGTTTGTGAGACTGGTAAAAATCGAAGCCTTGGTGCGGGAAAGCGGCCTGCATCAGTTGTTCCGTGTTTCTCTTAGGGAATCTAATTTCAAACCTTTTTACTCCTCAGGGATCACCAGAAAAGTGAATTTGAAAATGTAACGCTTCTGGTACATAACATTGCAATTACAAAGGTATCACCCTATCAACATATCTTATAAATCCTTTGCTGTGAGAGGTAATAAGAACCGTTTTATCAGCTATGTAACTGCTTAGATTATCCATTACCTCACCTTCAGACACTTTATCAAGAGATGAGGTTGGCTCATCCAATAGCATAATTGGTGCTTCTTTGATAACTGCTCGAGCCACTGCTATACGCTGCTTTTGACCACCGGACAGATTATCCCCTCTCTCCCCAACAATTGTCGAATATCCATCTTTGAGATTCATTATAAAATCGTGACATCCAGCAATTTTTGACGCATTAATAAGTTCTTCTTCAGTAGCTTCTATTTTTCCGTATAAAATATTTTCTCTGATAGATCGGTGAAATAGAGTGGGGTTTTGAGGGACATAGGAAATGTTTTGCCTAAGAATATTTACATGTATTTTACTAATGCTGCAGTCATTAATAAGAATATCCCCGGACTGTATGAGGTAATGACCTAAGAGAAGATTTATTAGGGTTGTTTTTCCAGAGCCAGAAATTCCCGATAAGAGCACCTTTTCACCACGAGCTACAGAAAAATTAAGGTCTGAAAAAACATGTTGATTCTCCTGAAATCGGTACCCTAAGTTGTTTATAGAAATCTCAGGGCATTTTAAGTTTGGGCTCATATTCGGAACAGATTTTCCAGCCATTTCAAACGGTGTTAGAGAGATGAAGTTCTTTTTTGTAACTCCATATTCTTCAAAAAAACGAATCAGCTCCATACTCATATACCATAGGTACCCAGTCAAGTTAAGTAGCAAGACAACAACTAATATTACATCTCCTGAGGTAATTGCACCTCTG
>JAJFMK010000246.1 GCA_021772215.1 Chlamydiota bacterium
GATTTTAGCACTCAGTAAACAAGTTTGCTAAATATGTAGCATCTCCCATTGACAGAAATGGGTTTATCTCTCTAAAATCGGGGTTCTGATGTTTCTTAAATTAGGGAGAATTGAGAGATGAAAAATGTGAAGCCGTTGGGAAATCGAATCCTCGTTCGAAGAAGTAAAGCGCAAGCGACAAAAGGGGGCATTTTGCTTCCTGACTCCGCCCAAGAGAAACCCAAAGAGGGCGAGGTAATCGCCGTGGGACCTGGTAAGATTGGAGAGCAAGGCAAGTTAGAAGTTCCACAAATTAAGGTGGGAGAGAAGGTTCTCTTTAGCTCCTATTCTGGAACTGAAGTAAAAGATATTAGTGAAGATGACGAGGAATTTTTGATTCTCTCAGAAGATGATGTACTAGGAGTGTTAATTTAATATGGCAAAGTTACTACAGTATCGCGAAGAGGCACTTGCCTCCCTTTTGAAAGGAGTTAAGACGCTAGCAAAAACCGTCAAAGTGACGCTAGGCCCAAAGGGGCGTAACGTCGTTATCAACAGAGATTTTTCACCCCTATCGACCAAAGATGGTGTTACGGTGGCGAAAGAGGTTGTATTAAAGAATAAGTTTGAGAACATGGGCGCCCAGCTGGTCAAGCAAGTCTCCTCAAAGACCTCCGACAAAGCAGGTGATGGCACAACAACAGCTGTCGTCTTAGCCGAAGCCCTCTACAGTGAGGGAGTCAAAAGCGTCATGGCCGGCGCCAATCCGATGCTGATTAAGCGCGGCATGGAGAGCGCCCTCAAGACATTACTTGAGGCTCTTGACAAACTAGCGACTCCTGTCAAAACCAACGAAGAGATTAAGCAGATTGCGACAATCTCAGCAAACAATGACAAAGAGATCGGCTCAATCATCGCTGAGGCGATGGAGCGCGTCGGTAAAGATGGGATCATCACCGTCTCCGAAGCTAAGACTATTGAGACGACTCTCGATGTGGTTGAGGGAATGCAGACCGATAAGGGCTACCTCTCCCCCTACTTCATCACCAATGCAGAGAATATGAGCGTTGAGTATGACAACCCGCTCATCCTCATCACCGATAAAAAGATCTCCTCTGCTAAAGATCTCGTGCCGATTTTAGAAGCTGTTGCCAAGTCCGGCAGAGCGCTGCTAATCGTCGCCGAAGATGTTGACTCTGAAGCGCTGGCGACACTCGTTGTCAACCGCGTCAAGGGTGGCCTCAACGTCTGCGCTGTCAAAGCACCCGGCTTTGGCGATCGCCGCAAGGCGATGCTAGAGGATATGGCGACCCTAACAGGCGCCACCCTCATCAGCGACGATGTCGGGCTGAAAATCGAAGATGCAGAACTCTCTCACCTTGGCCAGGCAAAACAGGTCAAAGTGGCCAAAGAGGAGACCACCATCATCGACGGCAGCGGTGACAGCTCACAAGTTGAGAGCCGAGCCAACGCGATCCGAAAGCAGATCGAGAACTCAAAAACATCCTCATACGAAAAAGAGAACCTCGAAAATCGTCTCGCCAAGCTTGTCGGCGGTGTGGCAGTGATCAACTGCGGCGCAGCGACAGAAGCGGAGATGAAAGAGAAGAAGGCACGCATTGACGATGCCCTGCACGCCACACGAGCTGCTGTCTTAGGCGGTATCGTTCCCGGCGGCGGTGTCGCCCTCCTTCGCGCCATCAAAGAACTCGAGACACTCAAACTTGAAGGTGATGAGCTAATCGGTCTTAACATCGTAAGATCTGCCTGCTTTGCCCCGGCGACAGCGATCGCCAACAACTGCGGCAAGACCGGCAACCTAATCGCCGAGAAGATCTTTGAAGGCAGCGGCTCCTTTGGCTACAACGGCCTCACAGATCAATTTTGTGATCTCGTAAAAGAGGGCGTTGTCGATCCTGCACCTGTGACAAAAGAGGCATTAAAAAATGCAGTCTCTGTCACGGCGCTCCTTCTGACAACTGCTTGCATGATCACTGACAAACCTGAACCGAAGTCCAAAATGCCTCCGATGGATATGGGCGGAATGGGTGGTATGGGCGGAATGGGCGGAATGGGTGGCATGCCTGGAATGGGAATGATGTAGGCCAACTCTTGCCCTTGCCCATAATATTCAGGGCAAGGGTAAAGTTCTTATCTTTTCAGGTGACTCATTAGTTTTTTCCGTAGTACGGACAATCTGAATTATCGCATGCTGAGCCGTGTACATAGGAGCGGCCACAACGACATTTCCATGTATTTCTTGTTATTCCACAGTCAACCGTAGGATTCGATGGCTGAGCACTGGATGCTAGCAATGGCACGCAACAAACCCCAAGAACTATGAGCATAAATCGTATTGCAACCTGTTTTTTTTATTTACTTTTCATAAAAACTCCTAGTTAAAGAAAAAATCAACAACAAGCTTCAAGTGGTTTTTTTTCAATCCCCTTTGCTACACTTTACATATCAAGTTTTTAATGCTAAAGCAGGAAAACTTAAATTCTCATAGATTAGGAAAATGGCTATGACTCAAATTTCGAATTGCAACAATTTGGAAGTGAATGAAAAAAAAGAGAAGAATGTATCAATTTTTGAAGTATTACAATGCTCTCTTCTAATCGCAGGAACATGTATTGGTGGAGGGATGTTAGCTCTTCCCTTGTCAATTGGGTCATTTGGCTTTTTACCTTCTCTTGTTCTGATATTTTCATCTTGTGCTTTTATGGCTCTTTCTTCTCTCCTTTATCTAGAGGCAACTCTGTGGATGAAGGGGAGCAGCCACATGAACACCTTATCTAACACTCTATTAAGTAAATTTTGGCGAAAAGTTAGTGTAGGTATATATGTATTCATCTGCTATGCATCGATCGTTGCCTACCTTTCCTGGGGAGGAAAAGAGCTTGCCCATTCCATTAACGTCTCAAGTCTTATAACTGTTGGAAACAACGCAGGAATATTTCTATTTACTGCATTTTTTGGCTTAACGTTAGTTTTAGGTTACAAATTTCTTGGCAGGGTCAATTCGATCCTATTTGCTGCGATGATTTTTGCTTATCTCTTTCTTATTTTTTCTGGAACATCGCAGATAGAATGGATTAATTTAAAAAGAGAAGATTGGAGTATAGGACTGTTCTTTACATCTCCTCTGATGTTAGCAATTTTTAGCTTTCCTGGAATTGTTCCTAGCATAACTTACCAACTCAAAAGAGATGCTCGTTCAGTCAAACTATCAATTTTGATAGGCATGGTCATCACTTTACTTGTTTACATGGTATGGACCTTTTACATTCTGGGATCTATTCCCTATGATGGCACCTTGGGCCTTAAAGAGGCCTGTTTAAATGACATCCCAATATCTCAATGCATTCACTATCTATCGAGCAATCCATTCATCTCCATTTCGGCAAAATTTTTTACTTTTTTTGCTATTGCTACCTCTTTTCTAGGAATTTCACTATCGCTATTTGACTTCTTTTTTGATGCCTCGGGTGCAAAAAAGAGAAATTTATTGACAGATGCCACTTTATCTTTGCTAGTCATTTTACCCTCACTTATGATAGCCCTCCTTTTTGAAAAGGTCTTTGTTAGAGCTTTAGAAGTTTCTGGGGGGTTTGGTGATGCTATCTTAAGCGGCGTCATCCCAATTCTCATGATCTGGAACGGTAGATATAAAATGAACTACACTGGAGAATACAAATTGGCTGGAGGAAAACCAATTCTCATAATCATCTTGTTAATTGCTATCTCAATCTTTATATCAGAGTTTATCACTACATTTCTTTAGAAGCATGGCGATCCAATCGCCCTTCTGTTTTACCTCATTTATCGTCCAGCCCAAGCTTTCATAAAAGAGCTTCATTGCCTCTTGTTGACTCTCCAAAAGTCCACTCACTAAAAGCTCGCCCTTCATCTCCATCAGCTTAGGCATCATCTGAAGCGCGCGCTTTTGCTCTGAGCTAATCATATTGAGAAGGATCACGCCCCTTTTTGGGAATGTGATCTGTTCGCTACTCTTCTCAAATCTTGCTGTGAAATTGTTAAGCTTAGCATTTGCTTTCGCATGTTCAAGTGCGCCCTCATCGATATCGATACCTAAAAGGGATTTGACTTTCAAAGAGAGCGCCACAAGACCTAAAATTCCACTTCCGCAGCCGACATCGACGACATCTTTACCGATCACCAGAGGGTCTAGCCCCTCACACATCAACTGCGTGGTGGGATGAGAGAGGTCGCCAAAGCCAGGTCCTGGCTTGAGTTTGAGATTGTTAATATGAAGATAGCCATCTTTAAAGCCGGGAGCAAACTGCGCCCACTGCGCTTCCCAATCAATCACTACCGCCTCCAAGTAGGCGGCAGATCGAGCGCGTCGTAGCCTAAAGGGGGAAGCACCTCGAGGGTAGTGATCTCATCGAGGTTTCCCACCGTCGGCCGCGCCTCGAGCTTGTAGAAAAAGTCACCCTCCTGCAGGAGATCGATCTTAGTAACGACCGCCACAAAAAGACCCGCGGGGAAGATGCCGTCGAGGCCACTTGTCACAAGAAGGTCATGCTGCGCGATAATCGGAACGCGCTCTTTGTTATTTTCACTCAGAGGCTCTCCCGAGCGAAGATCCCTTGCAGGGGATTTCTCATCACCGGCGTCGAGGTTGAAGCCGACCCCTTTAAGAAGCTGGCCGCCCCGTTTCCAGAGCGGCTGCGACGAGCCGCGGATCTCACCTTTAGCCAGAAGATGTCTCTCTTCGCCTGCGCCATAGGTTCTTTTCAGTTCGCTTAAAAGTTCGATAGCCTTTTCATTGAGACCATCATGCTCTTCTTTGCTAAACCATTTAAGATCCAAAAGAAGCTGATCGGCATCTTCTACGAGCTTGCGATACTGGTCGGCTCCTCTAGAGACACGAACGCTGGGACTCAAACCCGAATCGGTGATCAGTCTCACACGAGACTGTTTTTTTCCCACATAGTCGACAACGCCGACGAGCGACGAGCCCTTAATAACCGGGCTATTGAGGGCCACGCGCCCCTCGCCCTGGTCGATCCAGAGGCTGCTGCGCCAAAGAGAGGGGCTTCGATAGATCACCTTCGCCTCTACTGCCGGGTAGTCGGAAGTGCCGTGCGTCAGGTGAGAGATTCCACCCCAAAGCGGCGCGACAGTTGCAATCACTTTCCCGCGGATCTCATCACCATAGAACTTGCCAGCGCTAAAGAGAAGAAAGAGAGAACTTAAAAGGGTGACCCGCCTCTGATTCAAAGATGCCTCCCGATGCTCTTTGTAACATATGAGAGATTAGCTTGGTTTAAGCTGCAGAAGCTAATGCGGCCGCTTTTTGGCATGTAGATACCCGCCTCCTTTTGCAAGGAGAGCACCTGATCAGGCGTCAGCGGTAAAAATGAGAACATCCCTTTACCATCTGTGATATAGGCAAGATCGCTTTTTCCAATCATCTCTACAAAACTTTTGCGCATCGTCTCAATGCGCTTTCGAATCGTTGCCAAATCAGCCTCCCACTGCTTTTTGAGAGCCGCATTCTGTAAGATCTCTTTAATAATCTGAGCGCCATGGAGCGGAGGATTCGAGTAGAGGGCGCGGATCTGTGCGCGAATCTGTGAGGCGGCCTCTTTCGGTTTAGATAGTGAGGCAGCCAAGAGCCCTACCCGCTCGCCATAGAGACCAAAACTCTTAGAATAGGAGCTACAGAGGAAGAGTTCATGACCCTCCCTTAAAAAGAGCTGAACCGCTTGGGGGTCTTTGTAGGGATCTTCTGCAAAGCCTTGGTAGGCCATATCGAATAGGGGAAGAGCGCCACAAGCTTTAATAATATCGGAGATCTCTTGCCACTGCTCTAACGATAAATCCTCACCACTGGGGTTGTGGCAGCAGGCGTGGAAAATGACAATATCATCAGAAGTTACAGCCGCCAACGCACGCTTCATCTCATCAAAGAGAAGCTGCCCTTTATAATAGGGGTAGCTCTCCACCTTAAAACCGGCTCTCTCAAAAATGGGGCGATGGTTGGGCCAGGTAGGATCTGAAATATAAACTTTTCCTTTGACCTCTGAGCTCAAAAACTCCGCCGCAATACGCAAAGCGCCAGTACCTCCCGGCGTCTGAAAGCCAATTAGGGGCTTAGACTCCACTAATTCTTTTGAAAAGGAGAGCAACAGTGTCTCTTCAATAAAACCCTTATCGCCATCGATGGGAAGATAATCTTTGGCGTAGCCTCTCTCATAGAGTCGCTGCAGAGCGTCTCTGACGCTGGGGAATAAAAAACTCTTTCCCTCCTCATCCTTATAGAGGCCGATGCCAAGATTGACCTTCTCTTCTCTTGGATCTTGGCGAAACTGCTCCTGTAGACCCATGATTGGGTCGGCCGGCGCCTCTACTAAATGTTCAAAACGTGATTTTTGATCGCTCATAATATCTAACTTTAGTAAAATGGTCCCTCATATTTGGGGCGTTAGCTCAGTTGGTAGAGCGCAACAATGGCATTGTTGAGGTCAACGGTTCGATTCCGTTACGCTCCATTTCTCACGTTGATTATGTCTCCAACCCCACCATTTTGCAACTCTCAAGTGACTATGAGGTTTTTTCACTATTGTTG
>JAJFMK010000247.1 GCA_021772215.1 Chlamydiota bacterium
CTATAGGCCTTGGTGTCAAGATCACCATCATTCTCATGGAGATGATCGCCTTCTTCTATCTCGGCGGCCATTCGATTCTCCTTGATGCGATCTCCAGCCTGGTCGATCTCGCCAGCAGCTTCACCCTGCTTGTCTTTGTCAAGATCGCCTCTAAGCCGCCCGATCGCAACCACCCCTTTGGTCATGGACGGCTAGAACCGATCGCCGGCATGCAGCTGGCGGTTCTCTTAGCGGTGATTGGCCTTGGCCTCTTTATTCAGCAGGGATTAGAGTTTTTTAACACGTCTGCAGCAAGCGACATCCAAAAGGAGGCGTGGATTGTTCCGCTCGTCGCTGTGGTTTTACTTGAGATCACCTACCGACGCATGCTCTTTGTCGCTGAAAAAGAGCATAGTCCAGCTTTAAAAGCGGATGCGATCCACTACCGCGTCGATGTTTTCAATAGTCTTATAGCCTCAGCGGCTCTTCTAGCGGCAAGGTTTTTCCCCGAATATAATGGCTGGCTCGATCGCATCGGTGCCATCGCTATTGCCGCTCTTATGATCTACCTTGGCGTCAAAGCGGCGCGGGAGAACTTCCATCAGCTGATGGATCGACGGCCCAAATCAAACTTTTTCGACCTTGTGAAAAAGGCGGCATTAGAGGTAAATGGAGTTAAGGCTACGGAAAAGATTCAGATCCAGACCTACGGCCCCGACGCCCATGTCGACATCGACATCGAGGTTGACCCCAGTATGAGCGTCGATGAGGGCCACCGCATTACTCAGCTCGTCAGGGTCGAAGTGCAAAAGGCGTGGCCACAGGTGCGTGATGTGACGGTTCACTTAGAGCCCTATTATCCAGGAGACCACTAGATGGCGGAGAAAGCTAAAAAAATTCCTCTTTTGATGAAAGTTTTGATTGTGATGTGGGCATTTGCTTTCGCGCAGGGGTCACAGTTTGCTGATCAATATCAACACCACCTTGCAGGTCACGTTGAAGAACTTAAGCACCAGCTCTCTCAAATGGAAAAAGCTTTGGATATTTCCTTTTTTGATATGGAGGAGCGTCTAGCAGCGTTTAAAAATTCGTCAAATGAAGAGTTGGCGAAGGTTGGAAAGTTTCTTCTCAACCTCTACCAGCGCTTTATCTCGTTACAAAGAGCTGAGACAGCTCTCCACGATGCCAGTACTATTCAGCGTCCATTTACCTTTATCAGACATATTGATTTTGACATCGCCAAAGAAACTTCCCGTGACTTCACCTGGGGACTCCCACTTACAATCGACGCTCTTGTCTTTGCGATTCTAGGCGCCGCTGCTGGCTGTCTCGTCTACTATCTGATTATCTGGTTTTGGAAAGCTTTCAAAGCGCTCTTTGATAAGAAGAGTATAGAGTAGATTCACTCTTATCTTTGTATATCACAAATTCTTTCCAATTTTATAGTTGGCAGAATATCTCCTATTTATGTTTTATTTGTGAAATAGCTTATGGACTGTATCTCTTTTTTTAAGCTTGGAGGAGGGACAAATGTTGGGCTATCTCCGATTTATCCTTGTAGCGGCACTCTTTACAACTGTTCATGGGGATGAAGAAAATCGTCTTTCCGAGACTGCTAGTTTAGAGAACGTCACCTCTTCGATAGTGGCGAAAAAGGTAAGTGCTATCACAGGGGATGTAATCGAGTCTGCCGTGGACGTTTTTGTTCCCGCTCACGATCCTTTGACACTTCACCACTATTTCAACCGTCCCAAAGGTGGAAGGGGACTATTCTCTTCGTGGCACCTAAACACTACGCAATACATCATAACAGATTTCGCGGAAGTATCATCCTCCTCTTATGAAGAAGGGTTTTCTACCTTGCTCAAACCGACAATTTACGAGCATGGCTCCCACATCTCTTTTGAGGAGAGTACGATGCACTATTGTGGCCAGCCCCAAACCCATTTATTGGAAAAGAAACTTTTTGAAAAAGGGATGACAAATCTGGGCAGGGGTACTCCTTCAGGCAGAACAAATCTTAAAAATTACAGTGTCACCTGCGAGATGTTTGGGATAGATTCTAAACGCAACCACTTCGAACTCAAAACAGGCGCCGGAACTGTTAAGAAGTACGACGGTAACAAAAAAATCTCTTTTGTCCAATATCCGAATGGGTCTACAGAAGAATACGACTATGATACTGAAAATTACTATGAGATGACTAAGCGCTCGATGTCGGGTGAGGAGATTGGTTCCCTTCAGGTGTCAATCAAAGATCTAAACGGCGACAAACCAGTTGTCCATTGCGCAGCTCAAACAAATTATTTTGTAGATCTTGAATATAAACAACTTTGTAGAGATTCAGGCCATGACCTAAGGGTTAGATATCATATTTCTAAAGTAAAACCTTCTAACGGACCCGAAATCAAATACTCTTACGAGGAACCAACCAAGACGCATGGCGAGCGACTTCAACAGATTAGCTATCCAGACGGCCGATTTTGGCGCTTTAATTATATCAACGCTCGTCAAAATGATTTGGGCTACTCGCACCTTTTAAAGAAAAACTATATT
>JAJFMK010000248.1 GCA_021772215.1 Chlamydiota bacterium
TCTTCGTTAAGGGTCGCTTTGAGACGATGAAAGCTGACATTTTCTTTGATGAGAGTTAGCTTCTCGATATCGATCTTATCGTCGCTGTAGCTAAGTGATAGAGAGCTTCCTACGACGTTGAGTTCAATCTTTTCATTTTTATCGCTAAACGGTCCTATTGTGACATCATCACACTTGCCTAACAGCGTGCCATTCAAACCATATTCGAGTCGGTATGAGCCTTCAGCCTTCCCTCTGATTTCACCCAAAAAAGGAGAAATGGGGATCTGGTCGGGGAAAATGGCCTGGAGGGCGGCGAGGTCCAAAAAGACAATCGGAGCGACAAACTGAAGCTCTTTGAGTTGGCTCTCATAAACGCCCTGCAGCCCTACTAGGGCCGAGCCTCCATACTCTGCCCCCATGAAGGGGATTTCGTAGATCTTGCCTCTCTCTATCAGCTCTCCCGAGATCTGGAGAGGGCCGAGCTGAAGCTGTTCGATGGACCAGTTCACACCTTGGCGAGATATCTCTACCTGGATCGGCAGAGGGCGCCCCGATTCATCCCTTGTTTCGCACCCGGCGGCGTTAATTTGAAGGTTTTGATCTTCGTTATAGCTAATTTGCAAATCTACAGAGCCAGATCGGTTTTGGCTCTTTAACAAGGGAAAAAGGAGACTCAAAGGCGTCGACGAGATCCTGTTGATCAGACGCTGCAGCTCGCTATCAAAAGCCTCTAGGGGGATATTGGCAGCAAAATCAAGGGAGCTCAGCCGGTTCTCCTCGATGATCAGACGAAAAATCTCTGGCTTTACCTGGCAGATATGGGAATTTTCAATCTCTAGCCGACTCCCATCGCCTCGGCCTTTGAATCGGCTAATGTCTCTCTCCTCATCTTCGAGCCATATGTCAAAGCGTAAAGGCAGAGGAAGAGAGGGGTTGTAGCTTAGTCTGTCTGAGAGAAGATGAAACTCTCCTCCCTTTACCAACAAGAGACCTTCCAGCGTCTCAATCTGCAGCTCCTCGGTGGCTAAATTAAGCTGGAAGTCGGCAAAGAGCTCCTCCAATCTAAAGGTATCTAGAAACGAGGCAGCTCCTCCATGAAGCTCAAGGTTAATTGTGCTGCTCAAGCCGTTGTCAATGGATACAACCTGATCCTTGGCAAAGAGAGCCCCCTGTATTGGAAAGTTAAGAGAAGAGTGGCCAATTAGGGCTAAGCAGCTCTCTACGGGGCCGATCATCTGACGAATTTGAATCTTTTTTGGCGCGGTGAGGTCGATGGAGAGGTTGAGTTGAATATCATGATAAGCTCCGGTGATTTCAAGCTCTTTTTCTCTAAGTTGATAGTCAAATGGCACCCCCTCAAATAGTAGCTCACCGCTTAAGCCCCCTGAAAGTGTCAAAGGCATACCTTTGAGAAGACAGGCTAGCTCGACCTCTTTTGACATCAGATTGAAAGAGCCTTTGAGATTTTCAAACAGAGAGAGAGCTTCGGGTGCCATAAGCTCGACCAAAAACTCTTTCCTCTCCTTTTTCAAGGTAATGTCGAGATGGGGGAGCGTAAAGTGATCCCCCCTGGCGCTTTCAATAGAGAAGTTGTTGATGTGAAAACTTTGACCGAAGGAGAGCTCGCCTGTCAGCTCGCCAGTGACCCTCTGCACCGATTCGGGAAAGAGAAGCGTGGCAAGATCTACGGGATAGCGGTCAAACTGGCCTGTGAAGCGCCGTCCAAAAGAGAGCTTGGCTCCTTGGCTTAAAGAGAGCTCAAAATGCTCTTTGGAGATCTTGGCATCAAACGGCTCCTCTAGACCTAGAGCTTCGATCTTTCCTTCGATGAAATTGATCTGAATTAAACTTAAAAATGCCCTCATCCATAATGGTGTTGGCTTCTCAAGAATGGGGGCAATGCGTTGAGTAATCCGGACTTTGGGTTCAACCAAGTTAAGCTCGGCGCCCTTTAAATAGGCTTCCCGATAGGTGAGCTCGATCTTTAGGTCTCTTTTCATCTGCCGACTGATTAGGCTCCCGAGAAGATGGGCGGGGAGAGGATTTAAAAAAAAGAGAAAAGTCAAAACGAGAAGGCTCGTAGCGGTGATGAGATGCCGGCGTCTTCGGTTTGACAATAGAGTCCTCCTCCATGTAGGATAGTTCTCCAAATGATAAGAGAGTGGGCGAATAAATGAAAGGAATCCTCCTCGCTGGTGGTTCCGGTACGAGGCTTCATCCCCTCACACTGGCGATCTCCAAGCAGCTTCTTCCTGTCTATAACAAGCCAATGTGCTACTATCCCCTCTCTTTGCTCTTCTTAGCTGGTATTAAAGAGATCTGCATTATCACAACCCCTCACGATCTGCCGCTCTTTCAAAGACTTCTTAAGGATGGCTCACAGTTTGGAGCGCACTTTACCTACCGAACTCAAGAAGAGCCGCGCGGCATCGCCGAAGCTCTCCTGATCGCTGAAGATTTCATCGGCCAAGAGAGCGTCGCTCTCGTCCTAGGTGACAATATCATCTACGGCAACCACCTCCAGCCGCTTCTCCTAGGTGCTAAAGAGAGACATGGCGCCACAATATTTGCCTACCGCGTCAAAAACCCAAGCCGCTACGGTGTCGTCGAGATCGATAGTAGAGGAGAGCCTTTAAGGATCGTCGAAAAACCCAAAGAGTTTATATCCCCCCTGGCTGTCACAGGCCTATATTTCTATGACGAAAAAGCAGTTGAGATGGCCAAAACTTTAAAGCCCTCTATGCGTGGTGAACTAGAGATTAGCGACCTCAACCAGCTCTATCTCGATGAGAAAGAGCTTACTGTCGAGCAGTTAGGCCGCGGCATTACCTGGCTTGACATGGGAACCCATGAGTCGCTCCTCCAGGCAAACCAATATATTCAGGTGGTCGAAGAGCGGCAGGGACTCTTTATAGGTTCCCTAGAGGAGGTGGCCTACCGCCAGGGTTGGATCAGCCACAAAGATCTGGAAGCTATGGCCTCTAAAATGGAAGGTAGTGGCTACGGCGCCACATTAAAAGAGTTAGTGTAAGGGAGCTTTACATGCCAACATGTTGGAACTGTCAAAAGCCACTTGATGTGGAAAAGATCTACTTTCGCACCATTTGCGAAAGCTGCCACGCCTACCAGCACGCCTGCATCAACTGTAAGCACTACTTCCCTGGCAAGCCGAACGACTGCAATGTCCCCGGCACAGACCCAGTAACTGACCGCCGCACTTCCAATCTTTGCGACTCCTTCGAAGTCAAAGGGCCCTCAAAAATAGATGACAATTATCAAGAAAAAATTGACCGTGCCAAAAAACTCTTCGGAGACTAATCAAGTTATGGTGCCATTGCACCATAACTTTTTAAATCCCATAGATTTCTAAAGAAAATTTACTCTCATTTCGTATCTGGTGTGAATACTCCCTCAGCTAAAGCAGAAGGCTTCTCCCGATTAAGGGTTCCTCTGCTCGTACCACAATTAGGGTGTGGAGAGGGCTTCTAGGGATTTGGATACCCAAGCTATCTATTCCGAGAGCTAATTTTTAATGATGGT
>JAJFMK010000249.1 GCA_021772215.1 Chlamydiota bacterium
AAGCTGCGTATTGAAAAAGGGCCTGAATTTGATCGATATAAGCAATCGAGGTGTCACGGATTAAGTTAATAACTCTGCCGTGATCTTTGATATTAGTATTGAGAGCTGTATAGAAGCCAGCCTCAAGAGCATCAACCGCCGCCTGCGGCACCTGCCATGAGAAGTTTGAGCCAAGATATGAAACCCACTGCGGTGAGGGTAAGCTTTGTGGAATCGACATTAAGACCTCCTCTATGCTCGATCGGAGTTATTATTTATTTTCAGTGATGCGGGATATACGTCTGACCCCTCATAAACCACTATTCCCAGATCACTTTTAAGAGCCGGTTTTTCACACTCGGGATGGGGACACTTTGGTAGATCTTTATCATCAACAGTTGCTGACCAACTTATCTCGTTTCCGTCGTACACTCCATTGCGATACTTAGTAGTAACTGTTTTTTTAAGATCATAGGGGCGAATGTGAAAGATCCGCTCAGCAAGCCAGTCTGTGATACAGGATGTGTGATATGCGTGGGAATCACAAAAGACTATTTTGGGCTCATCTTCTTTTGCGCACTCTTTACAACCATCTTCAGTCTGTTTTCCTGGATTGATCATCATTTGACTGTAGGTGATCCTCAACTTGCCAATGCGAGAGCTCTGGTTATTATTAATAATCTCTCTTGAGACTACAATCCATTTAATATTTAGATTTTTGAAAATTGTGTAGGAGAGCGCAGTGGCTGAGAGAAGGGGCAGTAGTCGGTTTTTAGAGAAGCAGGCTAGGCTTATGTTGAGAATCAGTTTTGTTGTCTGAAACGTGGTATCGCTGATCGATTCAGTGATTTTCACCGCTCCTCGTCCCTCAACATTTCGGGTCTCTGGCACCGCTTCAGGCGTCAACCAGCGTCCTCCAAAATATCCAATGGCAAGAAGACCAACCGAGCCGGCCCCAATTTTATACCATCTATAGGAGGAATTGAGGAAAACAGCTCGACCATTCAGTGCGTCAAAAAGATCGCGGGTGAGTAGAACAATGGATGCCAAACTTGCATAGGTAAATAGCTGCTTTATCTTATCAATATAGGCAATCGAGGTGTCGCGAATCCAGTTAATGACTCTTCCATGATCATCTAAGCTGGTATTGAGCGCCGTGTAAATGCCCGCCTCTAGAGAGTCAACAGCTCTTGAGGAACTTGCCATGGGCAGTTTGCATAAATATTATTGAACCATTGGGATGTAGTTAGTGACAAAAGAACCTCCTAAAGCTAAAAGGAGATATTACTTAAAGGAGAGAAATTGTGCGATCTAAAATTGCCTCGGCGCTTCTGCCGATGATCTCTTGGCGATCACCATCAAAATGCATCGAGAAGATCTTGAGGTTTTTACAGCGGATCGCCATCCAGACCAGGCCAACAGGTTTTTCTGGGGTACCACCGGTAGGCCCAGCGACACCTGTGATGGCAAGGCAGATATCGGCCTTAGTTTTTTGATAGAGGCCCTCGCACATCGCTTCGGCTGTCTCTTGGGAGACGGCGCCGTGAGTATCTAAAGTCTTGGAAGAGACCCCGAGAAGGTCTTTTTTAAGCTGATTGCTGTAGGCGATGACACCGCCGAGGAAATACTTAGAGGCGCCCGCATTTTGTGTGATGAGATGACTTAGAAGTCCACCGGTGCAGGACTCGGCGACGCTTAAGGTGAGATCCTTTTCAACCAAAAGCTGATGAAGCTTAGCCGAGCTCAAGTCCTAGCCTCTTTAGTTGAGGATGCTGCTTGATCCAAGGGAGGTTTCCCATACGTATCGGGGTAATCACCCTTTGACCCTGGATTTGAAAAGGGGTTGGCTTAGTTTTGTGACGGATCCAACGCTGTAGGGTTTGGAACAGTTCGTTGTTGGGGTAATCTGAGCTTTTGAAGATCTCCTTCGTCTCCGGATCGCTGACGAGCTGTGGGAAGGAGAGCATCAAGCCCCAAGAGATGGCGTCGGGGCCAAAAACTTGAGAGCGAATCTTATGATCGACTGTCGAATATGAGAAGTGGTGCGGCTTAAAAAGGGGCGCCGGCTGGCATAAACGGACGATACCTAGGTTAGGCTCTTTCGTTTTGAGAAGGTAGAGGGCATCGAGGTTAGATGTGAGGTAGATGGTGAGCTTAGGAAGGAGTTGTAGCGCTTCATCGACTTGTCCCTGCTGCAGAGCGTCGACATATTTTTGATAGAGCTGAAGATAATCCTCCGTTGGAATGATGGCCTCTTGGGCTGTGATAACTGAACCGCAGCGAATCAAAAAAGGAACATTTTTGAGCATCTCTTTGAGTTCATCGGGGGAGATCAGGAAGGGAATTTTAATAAATTTCGTCGCCGCGATGGGGCGGTCACGCTCTTTTGTTCTAACGGGGAGTGTCATGCTCGCGCTTTACGCTTTCCTTGCAGGGATTGGATCATCAGCCATGAGACGCCGAGGAAGATCGCGATGTCAGCGACATTAAAGACCGGATAGGGGTAGCCATAGAAAATAAAGAAGAACATATCAACGACATGGCCGCGCGTTAGGTTGTCAATGATATTGCCGGTAGCTCCTGCCAAAATCAGAGCGAGAGGGAAGGAGCGCTTCTTATTGGGATTTAAAAAGATCGCCCAGAAAAGTAGCGGAATGACAACAAAGATGCGAAGGGTTGTAAGCCAGCCGGGGTAGTTGGAAAAG
>JAJFMK010000250.1 GCA_021772215.1 Chlamydiota bacterium
GCGAGTGGAGCTATTGTCGTTTGAGCTTAGCTTCTTGATCTGCTCTTCGATCTCATCGAGGCTCATGCCGCCGGTGCTATATTGGTCGTTGAGTTTAAAGGTCTGTTCAGCGACGAGGACATTACATGACTGCGCGTCGCCAATCAGCATCTGGGGGGCAGCTTGAGTCTTTAGATCCACTGTGTGGTGGTCGACGACGCTAATCACCTGCAGGTAGGAGGCCATCTTCATCTCTTGGAAGTTGCTAAAGTCACGAAGGGAGACGGTGCCCATCACCTCGCGGCGCAGATCACTTGCTCTGACGATACCTACCGGGTGGAGCTTGCCCTTCTCTTCGGCGATGACGACAGTTAGGAAGCTGAAGTTATCCATTTTAGAGCGGATCTCTTCGACGTCGCTGCGCACATGAACGACGAGGGGCGCGATTTCAAGCACATCCTCTTTGACACGCATTGTGACGTCGAGTCTTTCGACAAATGCGCGGGTTTTTTGGATGGCGCTGTCGAGGATCTTAATGATCTTTTCGATTTTTCCAAAGATCTGGGGGCGGCTGTCGTTGAGCTCTCCGATTTTGCTAAAGAGCGAGGATTTTAGAGCCCTCACCTCATTGCCAAACTGCTGCGCTTCATCGATGCCAAGCTCAGCGAGCCTCTTTAAGAGTTCATTTATCGAACTTTGAGGTTTCAGCTTTAGAATTTTGTCCAAAAAGAGCTCATATTTAGTGTGCTGCTCTTTGGAGAACTCAGCTACAGGGCCCATCTCATCTAATGATTTGCCAAAGATCTCTTCGATCAAGCTGGCGAGGTCATCCGCTTTGAGGTCACGCTTAGAGAAAAGGGAGATTAGTTCTACATGGAAGTTGTTCTCAAACCAGTGGAGGAGGCTCTTAAAGAGGTTGGTTACCTGGCGAACCTGCTCGACGTCGGCGGCGCGCCAGTCGCCGAGGTAGTAGCCCTCTTCGTCGGTGTAGATGACAGCGCGGCTGTAGTTTCCATGGTCGATATCGAGAGTTGACTGGTCACCGCGGCATTTGATCATATCCTCTTGCGTCATCAGGTCAATGGCGGCGAGACTGAGCGCCTGCGTTGGCCTGGCGAGCGCGGCAAAGAAGGAGTTGCCAAAGAGCTTTTGGAAGAAGAGGGTGATATGTGAGTCGGGTGGGCCGCCGGGGAGGCACCAGACATGCTGTCCTGTACCGACTTTCGTGGCGAAGGCGTCGACCCAGCCCCAGAAGGAGGCGATCGTGGTGTCGATGTCAGGGGAGTTGTGGGCAGCAACAAAGTGGGAGCCGAAGTAGGTGCGGTTCATCCCGATGGGGAAGAAGAGCTGGTATGCTTCTCTGGGGAGAGACTTTCCCACAATTTTAGAGCGCACTTCATGGAGTCTCTCTTCGCTTAGGTCGGAGAAGCGGTTGAGCCAAAATTCGAAGTGTGAGAAGCGATAGGGTTCGGGGAAGATCTTCTCAAGGTTGATCCTTTCGATAAATTCTAAAATCGCAGCCAAAAGAAAAGATGGTTTTTTCGATTCATCAATCATTTTGAGCAGCAGCTCGTTGACAAATCGAAATTTCTTCTTATAGTTTAGCGAAGTAAATTTTGGCTTTTTTAGCTCTTCAAGCTGCTCATCAAACTTATAAAAAAGCGTATGAATCAGCGTGTAACTTCCTAAATCTGAAGTCATGTAGCCCCGGGAGTTAAACGGACTGAGTAGGATTCGAACCTACGACCACCCGCTTAGAAGGCGGGTGCTCTATCCGCTGAGCTATCAGTCCAAGAATAAAAGTCGAAGTGTAATAAAGAGAAGGGCTTGTTGACAAGAAGAATATCCCTAAGAGATAATCATATATGTGTCGATTTGCTTTCTCGGTTTGGGTGGAAACCTCGGCTCGCCCAAAGAAAAATTTGATCATCTAGTGAAATTGCTAGAAGGGGTGGAAGGTTTGAGTGATCTTCGCCTCTCCGCTTGCTACGAAACAACGCCTGTCTCCGATATCCCACAGCCGAACTACATCAACGCCGTTTTAGAGCTTAAATCCAAGCTCGATGCCAAAGATCTCTTTAATTTGATCAAGAGGATAGAGGTTAAGCTCGGTAAGGTGCCTAAAGAGAAAAATGAGCCACGAGAGATCGATGTCGATCTGCTGCTCTATGGAGAGGAGAGCTATAGAGATGAGGATCTTCAGGTTCCCCATCCGCGCATGTGGGAGAGGCTCTTTGTTTTGCGCCCTTTAAGGGATTTGACGCAAGTCGTGATGGTTGATGGCGAAATGATTGATCTGCAAGAGATAATAGATCACTTTAAGAATATACATGGTGAAGAGGTAAAAGCCGTATGAAGAGAGTAAAAGTAAAAGATTTTTATATCGGTGAAGGCGAGCCGCTTGCTGTGATGTGCGGTCCCTGTGTGATCGAGGGCGAAGAGATCGCTCTACGAGCAGCTAAAGAGCTGGTGCCTCTTTTTGACTCTCTAGGCATACCCTTTATCTATAAGTCGAGCTATGACAAGGCAAACCGCTCCTCGATCCACTCCTACCGCGGCCCCGGACTTGATGAGGGCTTGCGGATCCTCGAAAAGGTTAAAAAAGAGTTTGGTGTTCCGATTGTGACAGATATTCATACTGCAGAGGAGGCTGCTTTAGTCGCTGAGGTAGCCGATATCTTACAGATTCCCGCCTTCCTCTGCCGCCAAACCGACCTTTTAGTCGCCGCAGCCAAAACAGGCCGCGTTGTAGAGGTGAAGAAGGGGCAGTTTATGGCGCCTTGGGATATGGAGCAGGTGGTTAATAAGCTCAAAGAGGCCGGTAGTGAGGAGATCCTTCTGCTCGATCGGGGAACCAGCTTTGGCTATAACAATTTAGTGGCTGACCTGCGCTCGATTCCTTCGATGCAGAAGTTTGGCTATCCTGTCGGCTTTGATGCCACACACTCCGTGCAGCTGCCGGGAGGTGCGGGAAGCTCTTCATCGGGCCAAAGGGAGTATATTAAGACGCTTGCTCAAGCCTTCACAGCGGCGGGAAGCCACTTCCTCTTTTTAGAGGCGCACGAAGATCCTGCAAACGCACTTTGTGACCGCGATAACCAGCTCTCTTTTGCCGCTCTACCAGAACTTTTAAAACGCTGCCAGCGCATCCATGCAGCGCTTGGCGAGGGTTAACAGATGCGCATCCGCCCGCTCACACTTTGGATTTTGGGTTTGGTTCTACTGCCCGCTCTTTTTGTGATGCGGCCTCTGCTCTGGCAGCCGATGGCAGCCTCTCGTTATGAAAAAATCGCCAAGAAGCTCTCGCCCCAGCTTCCCGATGAGGGAAATGTGGCCCAAGAGAGAAGAGGGGTGACAAAGGAGCTTTTACTCTCTGATGGCCCTGAGAGAAAGCTGTTTCGCCTCGCCTGCGACCACTCCACAGTGACCCTCATCAACCGCTCTCGCCAGGAGTTTGAGATGGTGGAGCAGTTTGATAATGTCGAAGTGCTGGCGCAGATTAGTTTTGAGGGCGTTGATCAGCGAATTGATCGGCTAAGATCGCCACAGGCTATACTGCATTGGGGCTCCCATCAGCTCGTCGCTGAGAATCTCGTCGTTGACTCTTACAAATTTAAAGGGCGCGACCTCTGCATCGATAATGAAAAGCCCTTTTTAACGGCGCATATGGGCCGGGCAGAGGCGGAAAGTGACTTTGCTCATCTTCAGTTTGATAAGCCGAAAGTGAGGGCGGAAAAGCTCACTGTGACGATGGAGGAGAGGTGAAAAAGCTTCTTCTGATCGCCACTCTTCCTCGGCTGCTATTTGGCAGCTGGCATCTTGAATCCTCTCATGCCGAGATGGAGAAGGAGTCGGCCCGTTTACAAAATGGGGTGACCCTCTATTCCGATGAGGGGGCAAGGGTGCATTGTGAGGAGCTGCAGTATGATGAAGAGGGAACTTTGCAGCTTAGAGGCGCTCCCTTTGTTGTTGTCCACTTTCCGCATGAGAGGGGAAAGATTATATTAAAGGCTCGAAAATTGGCAATCGACCCTGAGTTTAACAGGCCCGTTATTGCCTCAGGTGAGACGGTGACAGAGCTTGAAGAGAGAGGTATCGTTCATGCCGATCGGATTGAGATCTTTGTCGATAGGCAAAAGAGACATCTGTCAATGGAGCAGCTCGTTTTCATCGGCGCCGTCGACGGGGAATTGATGGAGCGCGTACATTTTAACTGTGAGAGACTCTCTTTAAAAGGAGAGGATCAGATTTTTGCCTATCTGCAGGAGAATATCGAACTTAAGATAGATGAGTTGAATATCAGCTCTGTAGGGCCTCTGGAGCTCACTTATAGCTCTAAAGAGGAGCGTCTTTTAGAGATGGTCTTGGCGGGGCAAAGTGACGTTTCGTTTGAAAGAGCGGGCGAGGTGCCGGTTACTTTAAGTTATGAGGGGATGGCGACCTATGATGGGGAAAAAGAGATTTTTCATATCATGAGCAATCCCGACTACGGTAAGTCGCTACTGCTTCGTCATAAGCTAGGAGAGGTGAGAAGCGATAGAGCCACTTTTGCCATAGATAGTTTGACCCCCTTAACATTAGACCATTTACGACTGGAGGGGTCGGTCTACTTAAACTACAGCCTCGATGCCAACCCAAGTTTGGGCTTAGAGCCGCTCCAGTATGCCACAGCGGATCAGCTCATCTTCTCACCGAAAACCCAGGAGGTCTCCCTCTCAGCTTTCGGAGGAAAGAGGGTGCTCCTGTATGATAACACCAATGGCGTCAAGATGAGTGCCAAGCAGATCAATATGCAGTATGGTGACACAATAGGTGAGGAGAGAATTGAGGGGGTCGGCGACGTCCGATTTACATTTAAGGATAGTGAAAATGAGTGAAAACCACCTAGAAGTGATAGAACTGACCAAAAGCTATAGCGGTCGTAAAGTGGTCAATGGCCTCTCATTCTCTGTAAAAAGGGGTGAGATTATCGGCCTTTTAGGGCCTAACGGCGCGGGAAAAAGCACCGCCTTCTACATGACGATTGGCCTGATCCGCCCCGACAGCGGCCGCGTCCTCTTTGGCGGCGAAGATGTAACTGAGATGCCGATGCACAGACGTGCGCGGCGCGGCATGGGCTTCTTAAGCCAAGAACCCTCCATTTTTCCCTCCCTAACAGTCGAAGAGAACATCTTAGCGGTCCTAGAGCAGAAGAAGATGAATAGAGAGGAGCAGAAAAATAGACTAGAGGAGCTTCTCGGTGAATTGAAGCTGGCCCACCTCGCTAAAAAGAGAGCTCAGACACTCTCTGGAGGTGAGAGACGCCGCCTCGAGATCACCCGCGCCCTCGCCATGCGTCCCACCTTCCTCCTACTCGATGAGCCCTTCGCCAATATCGACCCCCGCTCTATCGATGATCTACAAGATCTCATCCGCCACCTCGCCCAAAAAGATATCAGCATCTTGATCACCGACCACAATGCCCGCGAGATCTTCTCCGTCGTCGACCGCAGCTACATCGTCCAAGATGGCCGCGTCCTCCTCTCCGGCACCGTCGACGAACTCGTCCACAACGAAACTGCTAAGAAGCACTACTTGGGCCAGGATTTTCGCATTTAGGAGATGACGCTTTAGAAAGGTCCCCTATAAATTCGTTTGCAAGGCGAGAGAATTTCTTCGGATCATCTGAGACAAAGAAGCCATAGAAAAAATGTTGACCTATGAGACTAGTGGCTTTTCATTGGATGCGAAAGTAGATTGTGTATAAGTTTGTGTGCAAAAAGCTTATACACAATCATGAGGTTACTAGATAGCGTATCCAATGCCTAAACTGTTGACGGAAACTCCTTGATCTTCTTAGACGGCAAGGGCATGGCGTTTAGTTAAAATTAGCTAAACAGTCATCAATCAAGATACGCATCTCTACCATCTAATTCTGTACCAGCTCCCCAGGCATCTTGATTGTTGTAATTACTCCTAGTATCAAGTGGGTAATCATTAGCTGGATTGTGTTGCTGATTACGGTTATTGCGCTTACGGTAATGCTTGACACAACCTCCGACAATTGCCGCTGCAAGAACCCCTCCCCCGATCATTTGATAAGTTCGGTTACTGTATATAGATTCAAGAGTATCAAGCAAGGAAGTTGGGTCAGAAGCAGAGTCTTCACTAGAGGAGATGCCATCATTACTAGGTGAAGGTAAAGGTGTGTTTCCATCAGGGCTGGCAGTTTGAACAGCTGTAGCAAACCCACTGCTTAAAACATCAATTCTAAACAGATCTTCTGCTGTATTTCCTGCTTTATCCTTTGCTATTAATTTGATGTTTAGTGTCCCCTCATCAGCATCTCCTGGAGATCCTGAAAACCGGCTTCTACCTAAATCAAGGATTTTTAAACCATCATAATAATCTGCTACATAGGCAAAGGTGTTATCAAAATGAATATCATATACATTGTCAGTTGGAATTAAGCCCTTGTAAACGGGATTTGCAAAATCTTCTATGTTAACAACTTTTATGCCATTTCCGGTTCCTGCAAATGCATAGTCTCCAATGACAAACAGGGAAGTAGGTGACCCAGCCGTTGTATCCATCTCCACAGTTCCCAGAAGGACTGGATTACTTGGATTTTGAGAGTCGTAAATGTACAAATCTCTAGTCGTCGTTACAAAGACATGGTGGCCACGGATGTCAATTCCTGTAGTGCTTCCAGGTGTTGTGATCGTCGAGAGTAATATTGAATCCCTTGGATTGCTAATATCAACCGTATGATATCCGTGGCTTCCTGCGGCAAAATGTGCGATATGGTTTGCGACAACTAAGTTATCAGTAAGACTGATGTCGAGCTCTCCGATTTCAAAGGGGGCTGCTGGATCTGCAACGTCAATAATTTCAAATCCTGTATAAACTAGGTGGTCTAGTTTAAACATTTCTCTGGAATCTCTTGAGGTAGATCCAAGCATCGTCCTCACAGGTAAATTGGAAATATCTAGAAGTTGAAATCCAGTTGAAGAGGGAGTGCAAGAACTGCACATGGTATATAAAATATCCCCTGAAACCAATACATTATATGCTGGATCAGGCTCCCATGTAGTTATTAATGTGGGATTTTGCTTGTCACTAACATCTATTAACAAAACTCCCAAATCACTATCGGCAATGTAGACAACATTATCTTTGTAGTCGATATTTCTTGCCCGTCCTCCCGCATCAAAAGATCCTAAATTTTCAGCATCTAATTCAAATGTTAGCCACGAAGGTAGAGGTGAGCCATCCTGTAGAGTAGCAACCATTGAAAGGGAATCGCCAATATCGGGATCGTTAAAAACATCTCGTACATTTAACTGTAGATTGAAGGGTTGATCTGCACCAACTATCTGGTTAGGAACAGGATTTGCGACTGTAGGCGAAGAGTTAGCAGGATAGGGGTGTGTACCTGGGGTACCAAAGACATTCAAAGCAAAAATATCTTCTGCTGCGTTGCCAGCAAGATCTTTTGCTGTGAGCTTAATATTGATTGTTCCTTCGTCTATTCTTCCTGGGTAACCAAAAAATGTGCGTTCAGCAAGATCAACAATCTTTAATCCTTCGTGCAAATCTGCAACGTAGGCTACGGTATCGTGCACTGTTATATCACGAACGTTGGATGTAGGAATAAATCCTTCGTCAATAGGCGATGAGAAATTTTGCATATTGATGACATAGATTCCAGATGAGCTGCCTACAAATGCATTGTCACCGACAACAGATAAACAGTTTGAAGATGTCGGAAGATTTCCTATCAGAACTGGACTGCTTGGATTTTGAATATCGTAAACATAATAATCATTCCATGTAGATACAAATGCATGGTTGCCACGAACGTCTATTCCCATCTCATTTCCGTCACCCGGAATATCAATTTGCGACAGCAAAACAGGTGTAGCGGGGGTGCTGACGTCGTAAACAAGAAAACCATGTGGGCCACCTGCAATATATGCGACATCATTTATTACCACGATGTCTTCAGTATTGCTATGAGTGAACTCACCTACCTTTGAAGGGGTCGCCGCGCTTGAAACATCGATAATATCAAGACCTGTATAAACCAAGTTACCTGATTTAAATAGAACACTTCCGTCTTTATTGGTTGAGCCTATTAATGTTCTAACCGGTGGATTAGAGATGTCAAGCAGCTGCAGTCCAGTCGAAGTGGGAACACATCCGCATAATGCGTATAGCACATCGTTGTCACATGCTAAATCAGCGTTAACATGGTACGGTTCCCAAGTTTGCATCAAGATAGGGTTCTGTTTATCACTTACATCAATAAGACGTGTTCCCCAGTCATTATCAGCTAGATAAACCACGCCGTCATGGTGAGTAACAGATAGAGCCCATTCGGAATCAAGCACGCCTAGCTGATTTACTTTCATTTCAAATGTAAGCCAAGAAGGCAATGGCGATCCATCTTCCAACGTAACCACAAGCGACATAGAATCACCAGGGTCTGGATCATTAAAAACATCCCTAACATTTACCGTTAAGTGAAAAGGCTGACCTACTCCAATTGATTGGTCCGGTGTTGGGTTTACCAATACAGGAGCTGAACTCGTCTGAGGCTCGCATGGTTTGCCTGCCTGGACCAGATCCGGCTGAAATAGAGTTTTCATAGCAATGCCTGCACATACTGAACTCGCTAAAACAGCAACCCCTCTAGTTGAGTGGTAAAAGCCAGCTGCTACACCTGACATTAATGATTGAATGGCCATACTATTCACTCCAAAATTTTTCATTTAAACTCCAAAAAGCACTATAACGTACTCATTTCGACATCCTTAGTACTTGGTAACAGTGGTCTTCTAATGTCAGCAACACTTGATCCAGCAGCTAGATCAGCTCCACTCTGAACGGTTAACGGGAATTCATAATGTATTATCCCACTGCCATCAGAAATTTGGATCCAAAACTGATTTTTTCCACCTTGGCGAGGAGTACCCAAAAGTGTGTGCGTATCAACATCATAATCTAACCAGTTGGGAAGAATTTTTCCTCCGGGCAGATCATGGTAAACGTCTCCTCGTAGCCACCCGGGAGTTCTTTCAGTTCGCATCCATAAGGGAAGCAATCCCGCAAATGGGACATTTTCTTCCTTGCACTTTGCTTTGACAGATTTAACCTTTGATTCATCTATCTTAATTGTGTGGCTGTATTCTTGGCCTACAACGGCTGTTTCCGCTTCTCCTTGATAACTCTTGCGGTTCCATCTGTTAATAATCCCCGCACGCTTTTGGTAAGCAGCAAAAAGGAAGCCCAAAGCGGTCACGGTTGGTGCTCCAGCTTTGATTGCTAGTTCGATGTTAGACTCTCCCGCGACCGCAATGTCAAATGTTGTCAACGCAGAGCTCTCTCCATCACTTGCGCGCAGTTCAATATTAAAGATTTTGTCAGCAAAAGTATTGGTATCACTTCGGCTAGGCGTGCCACTAAATGTTCTTGTAGCAGAATCAAAATCTAACCATTTGGGAAGCGGGTTTCCCCCTGTGCCACTTGCTTGATAAGTAAGCGTATCACCATTTAAGTCTTGAAAGGTTGTGTCAGGAACAACAAGCCGAAATTTTTGCCCTATCCTGGCGGATTCATTTGACATTGGGTTGCTCACAGTTGGAACATGGTTTGTAGTGTCCTGAATGTTGAGAACAAATGTATCTCTAACATCACCACCTCTGCCATCGTCAGCAATCACTTGAAGGTCGAGAGATTCGGATTGAACCGGAACTCCAAGAAAGCGTCTCTCGCTCTGAACAAAATCCAACCAGGAGGGTAGTGGGTCTCCCCCTAGTTGAACAGCGGAATAACTGAGCATATCACCATCATTATCCAAGAACGTGTCACTTTGGAACCTGTAATCAAATAGCTGCCCGACGGCGGCTTCCTGATCAAGAATATTTTTATTGATAAAAGGCGATTGATTGCCGCTGTTATCTAAGATATTTATTGTAAATGTGCCGCTTCCAACACCTCCAAAGTCATCTACGGCATTAATACGTAGCTGCCAAAGATCAGCGCTCGTTGCCGTTCCTGTAAAGACATAAGCGTCGATACCACCTTGATAGGTGAAGTTTAACCAAGAAGGAAGAGGTGAATTGTCAACCTGCTCTGCGGCTAAAGTAAAGGTGTCTCCATCAGGGTCACTGAAGGTATTTGTGTTGATTGGAATAAAAAGAGAATCTCCTCTATTCCATCTTTCGTGAGGAATCGATGTCGCCAGCCGCGGCGGATAATTGGGCACTAGCTGAAACTGATCGATCACACTATCCGAATAGGGATCTTCAGCGCGCAACTCAATTACCAATGTATTGGTTTGAGTTATAGGCATATTGCCTGAATAAGAAACCGATGAATCTGAAAAGCTAAACCAAGGAGGAAACACTCCTCCTCCTATGATTTGAGAGGAGAAACTCATCGGATCAAGGTCAGCATCGGCAATCGAGCTGTTTGCTGAAAAGCTAAAGGGAAAGCCAACTGTAAACTTCTGATTTCCGAGTGGATTAACAACCTGAGGAGCGCGATTTGGGACTGTGACCTCAAAATCTGTTTTAGCATGACCATCAAAGTTATCATCGACAGCAACATCTAATTGATAGGTTCCCTGATCTCCAGATGAAGGAGTGCCCCAAATCCCCGTGTTGTTAAAGGAAATCCATGCAGGAAGCGTGCTGTTTAAAATGGTTACGTTATAGGTTAATGGGTCGCCATCTAGATCGGAAAATAGATCATCTGGATAGGTGACGTTTAGTAAATTCCCCACATTTACTGACTCATCAGCAAGGTTTCCTGTAAGAACAGGAACATTATTTGCAACAGCGATCGCAAATGTAGAATCAAGAGAGCCTCCGAAAGCATCTTGTGATAGGTAGTTGACAGAAAAAATCTCTCTTTGTCCGAGAGGAGGAGCTCCTTCAAATCTTCGAAGCACAGAATCAAAGGATAACCATGCAGGGAAAGGTGCGCCTCCTACAAGGGTAGCGCTATGGATCAGCGGATCACCATCAAGATCGATAACAGCGTCAGGCGCGACGGTATAATCTAACGCA
>JAJFMK010000026.1 GCA_021772215.1 Chlamydiota bacterium
GATGGCTCTATAACGAACTGCTCTCCTATAAACGACTAGCCTATGAAGAGCTCCAAGTCAATCTCTCAAAGTATGAGCTGTTGATGCTGATACCTCTCTTAAAAATGGAGAGACCTAGCTTAGAAAAAGTTCATTCTCAAGAGGGACTTGCAAAATTGCTTTGCCTGGAAAAAATGGGGATTTTAAAGCATATTTCGAGTGACAGCGAAGCTGCCACGGTCAATTCGACGAGGTCGACCCTTGAGGGTCGATTGAGGAGAAGAGACGAAAGTAGGCTTTAAAAGGGCATTTTTAACGGGCGAATGAGTTTTGCAAGTCCCTCTTAAAATTAAGAATTAATAACCACTCGTTCACTTCGTTTTCTAGAGAGCACAGAGGAGAAATATTTATCACCCTCTCTGTGGCCTCTGTGATCTCTAGTGAACGAAGAGAACGGGTGGTTTTTCTATTTTTTTGGTGAAGTAGTTCTTTAGGAAGGGATTGAAAACGGAAAGAGAGGGATTCGAACCCTCGGTACCCTTACAGGTACGCGTCCTTAGCAGGGACGTGCTTTCGGCCACTCAGCCATCTTTCCACTGGCGAATATATTAATGCGAAATTGACTCTATGTCAAGGTTCGTCTTCTGAAGAAGGCTTGGAAGAGAAGGGCAAATACATAAGCGATGCCGGCGAGGAGGGCGATGGTGGCGCCAGGGGGCCAGTCGAGGTCGTAGGCGGTAGCAGCTCCTAGAAAGGAGAGGAGGGCGCAAATGAGGGAGGCGAAGAGCATCATGGTGCTGAGGCGACCGGTGAAGAGGTTGGCAATGGCGGCGGGAATGGTAAGAAGCGTGACGACGAGGAGGATACCGACCACCTGAACGAGGAGGACGACGGTAATGGAGATGAGCAGGAGCAGAAGGAGATAGAGCGCCTTTGTCGGAAGCCCCTGAAGTTGGGCCTGCGATTCGTCGAAGCAGACAGCCACGAAGCGTTTATGAAGAAGAGCGACAACGGCAAGCACGAACAGGTCGAGGCCGCCGAGAATCCAAAGATCTTGCGGCGTGACCCAGAGTATGTTTCCAATCAAAAAGTTTGTTAGTTCGACATTAAAACCTGGCGTCTGCGAAATGAAGAGCACACCGACCGCCATCCCAATCGACCAGACGGCAGCGATGACAGAGTCCTCTCTCTCGCGGTAGGTGAGGTGGATCCAGCCGATAAGTAGGGCCGATAGAAGACCGGCGAGAAGCGCTCCAAAGAGCGGCGAAGCTCCCTCAAACCCTTGCGCATTTTTTAGCCAGAGCGCCACACCGATACCACCGAGGATCGAGTGTGTGATGCTTCCGGAGATGAAGGCGACCCTCTTTACGATGACGTAGGAGCCAATTACCCCGCTCACAACCGAAGCGAAGAGCGCCGCAACGAGGGCTGAGAAGAGCAGAGGGTTTGTGAGCGTCGCATGGATAAAATCGATCATGGCCTCTCCCTCTCCACCTTATGGGGCGGATGGTAGACGCCGATCGCGTAGTGCTGACAGACCTGCTCTTGCGTCAAGGGAATCCCCTGCTTTTGGACGCAGTAGACACGATCCACCTCGTTCACCACAGCGGTGAGGTCATGCGTCACCATCAAGATAGTCATATCCCCTTTCAAGTTCCGCAAAAGCTCATAGATCTTTGCCTCGGCATGCGCATCGACATTGGCTGTCGGCTCATCGAGTATTAAAATTTTAGGATTACTTACCAGTGCTCTAGCAACCAGAGCTCTTTGCGCCTGACCTCCTGATAGGGAGCCGTAGTTTTTTCCTTCAAAGCCCGCAAGGCCTACCAAGTTTAGCGCCTCTTTAGCTCGCTCAATCTCTTTTTTTCGAAACTTTCCATACCAGGGTAGGTCTCTTAAAAGCCCCTGTAGAACCAGATCAAGAACAGTCAGCGGAAAGGTCTTATCAAAAGCGAAATTTTGAGGCACGTAGCCCATCAAGCTTTGTCCCTCTTTGGTCGATTTTCCAAAGATCTGTATCAACCCATGATCGGGTTGAAAGAAGCCGAGGAGAAGCTTTAAAAGGGTAGTCTTTCCTCCGCCGTTAGGACCGATAATCCCTAGAAACTCCCCTTCAGCAACTTTTAGATTTAGTCGATCTAAAACGAGCTGTTCGCGGTAGGAGAAGCTGACATCATCGATCTCTATTGCCGACACTATTTACCCCTTGGAAAACTGATCAGCAATGTGACGAAGTGATTCAAATAGGTTCTCACCGTAAGGGTCCATCGAGACTATATTGGCTCCAATCTGCTCTGCGATCAGGTTAGCGCCCTTATTGCTATATTGCGGCTGAACATAGATGGTGCTCACGCCGCTACGCCTCGCCTCTTCGATGACGCGCTGCAGCTGTCTAGCGGAAGGATCTTTACCACTGTATTCGATCGGAAGCTGCGTGAAGCCGTAGTCGCGCACAAAGTAGGCATAGGCGGGGTGAGAGACCATGATGGTTCGCTGCTTGGTATTTTTTGTGATTTTCGCAATCTCATCGTTAAGAGCGTCCAATCTTTGAAGAAATGTTTCGAGGTTTTTTCGATAGAGCTCTTCATTATCCGGGTAGCGTGCGATCAGCGCTTCGGCAATGGTGGTCGCCTGGATCTTATCGAGACGCGGGCTGAGCCAAAAGTGCAGATCAGCGCCCCCCTCACCGTGGCAGCAGCTGTGGTGATGGTCATCATAGATCAGATCAAGACCTTTTTTTAGGTCGACCTGCTGCAGCTTGGCATTAAAGCTCTTTAGCGAGGGCACAGCGCGCCGCTCAAACGGCTCACCGATAGTAAACCAAATGTCCGCCTTACTCGCTTTCATGATCTCTTTCGGGGTCGGCTCATAGGTATGGGAGCTGGCTCCAGGAGGCACCATCAGCTGGACAGAAACAGTATCGCCTGCAATCTCTTGAACCATAAAGCGATAGGGAGCGACGCTGACTAAAACCTCAGAGCCAAGGAGATAAAAAGGGGATAATAGAAGAAGAAAAATGGGTCTAAACATAGAAAATAGTATAACCCCCTCTCTATTAACGAACAAGACAAAATGGATTTTTACTAAAAATTAATATTAGTTTTATCTCAACACAAAGATTGACAGGGATAATAGAGATAGACAGGAGGTAGTGGGATGGTAATAGAACTAGACGAAGCCACATTTATTAAAAAGTGCGTGGCCAATGGCTGGGCTGAGCAGCTTGCCGATTACTTTGCCGCCAAGCGGGTGGCTGCTATCGATTCGTATGCCCTAAGAGTCACGCCGATGACCTCCGAAGAAGGGTTAAGAAGAAGGGACCGTCAAGCCTATCGCGAAGAGATGGGCGTCAAAGAGCGTGAGGAGCAGATCAAATCGGCCCTCACGCTCCTTGATCAACTACACGAAGGTGAGCTGGCAAACCGGATTCGCAACAATCAGATAAAGAAACAGATCAAAGAGGGAACAATTGACCTAGCGCAAGCCCTCGAAGAGCTGATGCACTATTTAAATCTTAACCCAGAAGATATCGAAAAAATCCGCAACCTAGCTTTTAGAAGCCTTGAGGTGGAGCGCTGCCACGAAGCGATTCCACTTTATGAGCTGGTTCTCCTTCTCAATCCCTCCAACGCACAGAGCTGGATGGAGAAGGGAATCGCCCACTGCCTTGAAAATGATTGGGTCAAAGGGCGCAGCGCCTTTGAGGTTGCTCTAGAGCTTAGCCCCGACTCCCCTCTTCTACTAACTCAGATGATTCAAAGCTCAATCGCCCTGGGAGACAAAGATCAAGCAATGGAACATTACAAACGGTGTAAAGATCTTGTCAAAGATGAGGAGGCACTTCGCTATGCGTGGCGCCAAAAGCTCGTTGAGCTCAAAAGAATCATCAAACGCGATCTTAAAGGAGAGGACATATGAATATAGGCCGCATTGGAGATGTACAACAGTCTCATCAACACATAGAACCACCCGCTGGCGATGTACTCAATGAAATGAAAGCAGCTGTTCTTGGAGCCCTGGGTGAAGTCGTTGAAGCAGTTACCTCGTCTACCCAAGAGCCAAAGCAGTCCACTTGTGATCTCGCTCTCCTTGCCGGACTAGAGGAAGATCTTTCTGATAGTGGAATGGAAATCGTCGACGTTGAGGGAGTTGAGGTTGAAACACCAATTGAAAAGCTGGAAGAGGAGATCGAAAAGCAGATTGAAGAGGAAATGTTAGAGGGGGAACCCCTTCATATGAAACCTCAATCGAAAGATACCGAGCGAGCTAAACGTGATCGAAAAGGTGAAGAAAAAGTGGAGAAGGAGACAGATCGAAACAGTGCCCTACTCGATAAAATTGAGAAGAAAGAGACGCAAGAAGAGATGATTCAAGAGAAGCGGCAGATTGAAAAAGAGAAGGAAAAAGATCAGGCAGTCTTCGATAAAAGAGATGCTATGCACTCAAAAGGTCAATATAAAAAGGATTCCTCTTAAGCTGGGCAAAAAGGCTCTGTAATTTAGTATCATCTCCTTTGTCCTGTTTAAAAAGCGCCTCCAGCTTGGGGAGGTTTTTATCTAGATCACCTAACTGAAGCTGGTGAAATTTTAGTTCACACATTTTACTAAAGTGGGCCTTTCTTGCAGCTCTCTCCCTGCCCTGTAGAGCCAAAGTGAGAACCATCATCTTTTTCAAGACATCTCCCCCAGCTTCTCCAAAAATAAAGACGTTAAAAAGAGCCTTAAATAGAGGTTGAAGGTCGGAAAAGGGGACGTTTGGTTCTAAAGGGGCCTCAATATCTCTGTCGATAAAGAGATCAAAGTTGTTAAACACTTTAAAAGGGGGAATGATCACATTAGAGTCTACAGCTTTGCAGCAGCGCGCAAAATATTGTAAGAACATCACAAAGTGGCGCTCAACTCTGCAGTGCTTCTTCGATTCACTTAGATAAAGAATGATTTTTGGCCAATTGTTGCTTTCCAGAAAATAGGTAGAGATATAGCTCAAATGAGGTCTCGCCTCTTTTGAGCTACAGAGACTGATGGCGCCAGTGAGAACTGCGCTTCTCTCATCTATTTCAAAGCTAGGAGCTGGATCTTGAACGCTACGATCTTGCGGACCCTCGCCGTGGAAAGAGTCGAGTAGGCTTAGAGCGCCTCTTTGAAAAAGGACCGCAATTGTGTGGATCTCACTATTAGCTGGAGGATCGGTGATTTTCTCTTTTAAAGCGGCGATCTGCGCTGAAGAGAAGTAAACTTCAGAAGGAGATAGAACATCTTGCACAGCGACAGCCGTATCCGTGACAACGCGGGCTGCTTGGTTATAATAGTTTGTAGCAGCCCGATTGGCATCACAAACAGTACTAACTAATTTTGCGAACACCCTCTATTCCCTCTTTATTCAAGATAATTCGGAACTTATCGAACTCAATACGTCGCTTATCACCTTTGGCGGTGTAACTTTTACGCATAATAATATTCACATGGTAGAGCTTTTCGCAATCAATAGTTTCAAGCTGGTTGGTTGTGGGGTCTAGATGGGGATAGGAGCTCTTAGCGTCGCTCGCCTTGAGGAGAAATTGACTTAAGTTAAAGCGGAAGATGTCGTTGACCTCGCGGAGGCGATAGTTCTCTTTGATCGCTTGAGGGTAGATCTCGACCATCTTCTTAAAGTAGATCACCGTCTCTTGGCGTCGGATGCGTTCGAGCTCATCGTGAAAATGGGACTCACGGATTTTGACAATTTCTGAGGGAATACGCTCATCACTTATAAATGAGAAATACTCCATCAGGCGACCGATTTTATTGAATTTATCGGGGCTTAAGATCTCTGTGGTGTAGTCGGGGTAGAGTTTGGAGGCAATTCTTGTTGAGAGGTGGCGAATTCCCTCTTTGAGTCGATCTTTGAGGATATAGAGGATCACAGCGAGGGCAATGAAAGCGGTAGAGTCGATGAGAAGCGAAGAGCCGCGCCAAGCCAGGAGGACTAAATAGATCAACATGGCAATGCCCGCCGCCACCATCGCCGAAATCTCTCGAAAGCGGCGTCGCGGCTCTTTGCGCATGATCTTTAAAAAGAGCACATCGAAGATATATTTGTTTAGTAGGCTTAGACGGTAGATCGCCCGAGAATTCTCCTCGGCACTTTCCGAAGAGAAGTGACTGCTAAGCCCTTTTCTGCTTCGAAACTTCTCCTCGGCATTGATCATCTGACAGAGCCTAGCATCGACGTCGGACGAGGAGAGCTTCTCATTTCGCAAATATTCGAGGAGGTTGGTGAGATAGTGCTCGATCATCAAGCTGATATATTCATCGATATAGTCCCATTCGCACTTAAGGGGTTCAAACAGCGCCTCCTTAGAAACTTCGGAGAAAAAGAGGCGCATCCGCTCCTTAATCTGCTCTACCTGATCGCAGAGCTCTAAGACAGCCCCCTGATCACCCCTTTTAGTCAGGATTTCGTTAGTCCGATCACGCAGACGACTTCTGACAATATTGGCAAAGAGCTTCAGTTCATGAAGAAGCTCATTTTGGTCCTTTTTCTCTGTTATTTTCTCTTTAAAGACCAAAAGAGGCGAGCGCGGGTCATCCTCAATGAGCTGCTGGAAGGATAGAAGAGGTGTTTTATAACGAATGAGGGTGGTCTGGTCGCGGTAGAACTGCTTGGCATTGTAGGTGTCGGGGTTGATCTGCAGCGCTTGCGGAATGAAGAGATAAAATTCCGTTGTGTAGCTAGAGTCCCCGCGCGCTTTTATGGGGCGGTAGAGACTTTTGAGTTCGAACTGATACTTGTCACGAACGTCGATCTCACCTTCCGCAAGTTCTTCAAAGAAGTCACTCACTAATATAACCCGCTAGCTTTTGGCTTTTTGCCGTTATAATCTCTTAGACGGATGAGAAGAGCCTGGCGCGCCGGACCTAAAAGATCGGGCTCGAGAGTCTCCACCTGCCCAAAATAGGGGACTAAGAGCCGCTGATCATTTCCTCTCCAGCGACTCTGATCTTTAATCTTATGCGTCTCCTCCTGTGTGAAGAAGAAGCCCTGCCTCCTTGGGTCATCTTTTAGCGGCGACCAGAAGGAGAACTGGTTGAGTCGGCGCCCTTTGAAATTGAGAAAGTAGGCGCGTGTCTGCGAGGGGCTGTAGAAGCTGAGCAGCGAGGCGTTTTGGTAGCTATCAGCCACAAGGTAATCTTTTTGAGGATCAAACCCCTTCTTCTCTAAAACCTCACCGATATGACGCCAGCCGAGCGTATTTTTAAAGGGGTTTTTGCGGTAGGGGATCTCATCGAAGTAGACGAAGAGAAGAACCAAACAGGCGACAGAGAAAAGAGATGAGAGTCCCCACCAGAAGAGGCCGAAGCGACAGCGCAGCATCAAAAATTGCACCGTGAAGACGATAGCCGTAGGGTAGGCGTAATCGCCCCAGTTGGCCTGCACCTTTGTAAAGAAGGCCATAATCAGCGGCAAAAGGAAGGTGGAGGAGACAAAAAAGAGGAAGAGGCTAGACTTGTCGCTCTCATCGGTATCACGCACAAAACGAAAATAGCCGACCCAAAAGATGATATAGAAGAGCGGCGAAACAAGCCCAAACTGCGCGCCGATAAACTCGATGATGTTGGGCGTCCCAATTGCCGCCTCCTCAACACCTCCGGTTCCTAAAGAGCTAAGGACATGGCGGAAAGTGACAAAGTTGTGATCTAAATTCCAAAGAACTGAAGGTAAAAGGCCGACAAGAGAGATCAGGGCAGCCAAAGTGGTCGTGAGGAGGTAGCGCCTTTCAAAAAATAGGCTCCAGAGGAAAAGGGTCGCAGCTAGAATATAGATCGGCCACTTAAAGAGAGCGCCAAGAGCAAGAAGAATCCCTAAGGGGAGAGGATTTAAGGGTAGGTCATTAACAGAGGCGCGGATGAAGTAGGCGCAAGCGAGCGTCCAAAAGAGAAGCATGCCGCCATCGGTGATCGCAAGAATCGATCCAATCACACCTAAGGGGATCAGAGCAAAGGTAAAGCCACTTATTATGGAAATTTTGCGGTCGTAGCCGCACGATCTAGCTAACATGTAGATCGCATAGGGCATAAAGGTGCCTATGATGAGCGCCGAAGAGCGCACACCCCACTCTGTGTCACCAAAGAGGGAGCTTGTGAAAAAGATCTGCCAGGCGATTCCGGGGGGCTTGCTGTAGTAGCCAAAAGAGAGCGCCTTGCTCCAGGTCCAGTACTGCGCCTCATCGGGAGAGAGGGATAGAGGGCCGTAGATGATCAGATAAGCTAACAGAACAAAACGGGCCGCTAAAAAGAGCGTGAGCCAAAGAAGGGGGGGACGAAAAATAGATCTCATGATTCACTCTCCGGGCGGCCAAAGAGCTTTTTGAAAGCGTAGAGAGTGACGTCGCGGCTGATGGTCGCGATAGATTCGGTTAAAGGGATATTTTTGGGGCAGACACGCACGCAGTTTTGCGCATTGCCACAAGCGGAGATCCCCTCCTCCTTCATCAAAGCCTGCATTCGTTTTCCTTTTTGCTCGTTACCGATGGGATGTAGATTAAAGAGGCGCGCCTGAGAGATCGCTGCCGGTCCAATAAAGTTGGACTTTTCACTGACTTGAGGGCAGCTCTCCGAGCAGCAGCCGCAGGTCATGCAGGTGGAGAGCTGATACATCACCTCTTGGACACGAGGTTTGATCTTCGGCCCCGGACCGCGATCGATCCCCTGGTCCACATCAACCCAGGCGTGGACTCTCTTTAACCCCTCAAACATCGAAGAGCGATCGACGATCAGGTCACGCACGAGGGGAAATTTTGTGAGCGGGGCGAGCGTTAAGATATCGCCCTCCTCTTTGATGTAATCTTTGATCAGCGCCGTGCAAGCTTGACGCGGCTTGCCATTAACCAGCATCGAACAGGAGCCGCACACCTCTTCCAAACAGCCCTGCTCCCAGACAATTGGCTCCACAGCCTTGCCGCTCGCATTGACCGGGTTTTTCTGGATATCCATCAATACCGAGATCACATTGTCGGAAGATTGAAGCTCTAGGTCAAACTCTTCGAAATATTGACGCCCCGGCGCTCCGCGATAGACTTTTAACAAATATCTCATAGGATCGATGGAATCTCCTTGGGCATATTGAGAACTTCAGGCTTCACCTTTTTGGCTTGGCTATAGTCTCTTTTATGCGGGGGAAAATGGCGAATGTCAACAGGCTCGTAAGAGAAAAGCGGCTCCCCACTTTCAGGATCATAGGTAGCGATGCTGCTCTTAAGCCAGTTTTCATCGTCACGATCGGGATACTCCTCCTTGAAGTGGGCGCCACGCGACTCGTTGCGAAGCAGCGCTCCCTTGGTGATAACGAGACTTAAGTTGAGCATCGGCTCAAACTGGTTGGCGAAGATAAAAGATTGGTTGGCAAAGCTGCTCAAGTCGGGAAGAGAAATATGTTTAAAGCGCTCCTTAATCTCTAAGATCTTATCGTAGGTGAGCTGGAGATCCTCATTGTTGCGCTTTGTGGTGACGTTATCCACCATCCAGTCAGCTAGCTCCTCATGGAGGACAAAGAGGTTTTCGGGCCCCTGTCTTGAGAGCAGCTCCGCCTTCTTCTCTCTCTCCTCTTTAAGATGCTCTGTATAGATGCGGTCAGGCGTGTCATGGCAAGAGGCGCTTAAGCTTTCGATATAGCGCGGCACCTCATCTCCCGTCACAAGCCCGCCAAAGATACAGGAGAGTAGGGAGTTGGCTCCGAGACGGTTGGCGCCATGATATTGATAGTCGGACTCTCCGACGTTGAAGAGGCCGGGAATATTGGTCATCTGGCGGAAGCGTGTGAGACGGTCGGAGTCATCAGCCGCTGGCCAGTCGACCCAAGCGCCTCCCATGGTGTAGTGCACCCCGGGGAAGATGCGCATCGGCACTTTCTTAGGATCCTCTCCGGTAAACTTCTCATAGATCTCTAAAATGGCGTTGATTTTCTTCAACCGCTCTTTAGGAAGATGGGAGACGTCGAGATAGACCTGCATCTTACCGTCGATTCCAAGCCCCAGCTCACACACCTTTAAGATCACCCGCGCGCCGATGTCTCTTGGGACGAGGTTCCCAAAGGCAGGATAGAGCTCTTCAAGGAAGTACCACGGCTTGCCCGTCTCGCCGCAGGGAATCATCTCACCGTTTGGGTTTCGGATCTGCTTTGTAGAGTCGCCATAGACCCAGACACGTCCTCCCTCTCCACGTGCCGACTCCGACATCAGCCGCATCTTATCACGACCCGGAATCGATGTGGGGTGGATCTGGATAAATTCACCGTTAGCATATTTCATACCCTGCATGTAGAGGCGGCCGTTGGCAGCGCCTGTGCAGAAGGTAGAGTTGGTCGACTTTTTATAAATGAGACCTAAGCCTCCCGTCGCGATCACGACGGCGTCAGCTTTGAGAAAATCGAGCTTGAGGTTGAAGAGGTCTAGGTAGATGATACCGCGAGTGACCCCCTCTTCGTCGGTGACTAGGCGGACAAATTCATGGTTCTCCAGCTTCTGGACAAGCCCTTTTGCCTCATAGCGGCGCACCTGCTCATCGAGGGAGTAGAGAAGCTGCTGTCCTGTCGAGGCGCCGCAAAAGGCGGTGCGGTTGTAGAGTGTACCTCCAAAACGGCGAAAGTCGAGGTTGCCCTCAGAGGTGCGGTTAAAAGGGCATCCGAGACGATCAAGTAGATAGATGATCTTTGGCGCGGCGAGACACATCTCCAAAATGGGCGGCTGATTGGCGAGGTAGTCTCCGCCCTTGACAGTGTCATAGGCGTGAATGATCTCTGAGTCATCCTCTCCCATCAAGTTGACAGCGGCGTTAATACCTCCTTGCGCGCAGACAGAGTGCGATCTCTTACAGTTTGTGACAGATACAATTGTAACATGAGCTCCCCGCTCGGCAAGGCGATAGGCGGCGGAGAGTCCCGCCAAGCCACCGCCCACAACAATCACTTTTTGTCTATCACTCATAGAGATTAATCCAGTATGTCAAATAGATGGCCGTCAATCCGAGAAAGGCCACAGCCACCATAACGCCATTTGTTACAATCGAAAAAGACTTTTGCGAGCGCTCACTTATTGTTATTCCCCAGCTAATCATAAAGGTCCAAACACCATTGAAACCGTGGAAGCAGGCAGCTAACACAAAGATAGTGTAGAGCGCCATGATAAGAGGGCTTTTAAAGGCCTCTCGCACAACAAGAAGCTCTGCTGTGCCAAAGTCGGGTGCCACGGCTCGGATCTGGCCATTTTGCGGCTCTAGTTTAACATCAAGACGCTTTGCTAAAGAGTCGATTCCGGGATCTTGGACAAGCTCGACTGCGTAGCCATTCTCCACCTCTTCTGGATAGCGAATAAAGCGCATATGAACCACATGAGCGATGATGGCAAAGAGAAGAATCCAGGAGGTGATCCGCTGCCAGGTGAAGGCGTGGTTTCGTGGATAGTTGGGAAGGGAGGGGGCGCTGCCATCGCTTGATAGAGAGTTGAATTTTGCTGTCCGCACATAGAGAATTCCCCACCAGATATGGATCAAAATTGGGATAGCAAGAAGGGTGATCTCAATTAAGGGAAGATAGGGAATGGAGTGAATGTCATTTACAGAAGAGATAAAGCTCTTCCCATCATCTCCTAAGAAGAGGGCAGCTTGAGAGTTGACGTAGAGATGTTGAATTAAGAAGAGGGAGATGAAGAGTCCTGTGAGGGAGTGAAGGCGGCGAAAGATAAACGCTAGAGGAAAAAGCTGACTACCAACCTTGGGGACCATAATTCAGACCGTCATCCTTTGGCTGTTGATCATCATACTGCTCAAATTGAGGCCTTGGGTCGACGAAATTATCGGGCTCGTAAATGAGACTTCCATCTCTTGGCTCAGCAGAATCACTATGTTCAAACTCTACACGGGGTGCCCCTAGATCAATACGCTCTCTTGGTGGCGGAAGAGGTTCTCTTCTTCGAGGAGGAAGAGAGGATCCGCTCGGTGGCATCGGCAGAGGAAGACCATACTCATCTCCCGTTCTTTGGGAGGGAGAACTTGATCTAAAGGGAGGACGAGGGGTTCTTGGTCCCCCATCATTTCTAAGGTCTGGACCAAAGACATCCCCCGGAGAGGCTAAATCTTTAGGAATCTGACAATTTTCGTAAGCATCTTTGATGATCACGGCCTGCTCAAAGCTCTCTGTATGTTTATGGAAGCCCATCATCTTGGGATCAAAGGCGTCGAATGCGTAGTAGGTTACGACCCCATTTTGCAGACGAACCTGGTTCATATATCTCTCATCCACATATTGGCCAAAGAGACTCTCGAAGGTAATAATGAGATTAAGTTGGTTAGCTGAGAAGGGATACTCAAGCCTCATGGCGATATCGGGATGATAGTTGATTCCATCTATGAACCCTTCAGCGACCTCAACAAGGAGCTTTCTCGCCTCACAGAGATCGATCAGATCGGTCGTTGTTAAACGGACACAGACGCTGCGCAGGTAGTCATCACTGTAGGATGATGACTCTTCAAGAATCAATCCGTGAAACTGTTCCGTATGGAGTTGGCAGGCCCAAGAGATGACAACACGGGTCACATCCTCATCAACACAGCGCCAAGAGCTTGTGTAACAACCGCTTAGAAGAATAAGAGAGATCGTAGCTAGAAGACGTTGCATAACTAATTGCTTCATTGTCAATAAGGTAGAGCAAAAATTTGATAGATTGCTCTACGTCGAATTCCCTACATTACCCTTTTAGACCTATAGGATGCAAGCCGGAAATCCTCCTCAGTGTAGATTTCTTCAAAAAATAGGGAAAACCCTTGACTAAATAAGCCGATATATGTAAAAATTATATTTCACAAAAGAAAAATTGCGACTTTTGATGAAGAATCGACGCCTCATCTCCCCTCTAAAGGACTGAGACGGAAATACTTCAAAAACAGCCTGCATAATAAGTGAACACGAAAATTAAGCGTTAAGTTTTTTAACTTTTCGTTGATTTTTACATAACTATTTGTTTATAATAACCTCAAAATAAATAATTCGGAGGACCCCATGAGCAACTTCACCTCAACCAACAGTGACAAACGTCGCTTGGAGGAGATGGCAGACATGGCAAAGCAGGCAGATCAAGAGAAGAAGAGGCTCTCGATCACAGAAGCCGCGGAGCTAAGCAATGTCACAAGACAAGCGATCTACGTCGCAATCAAACTTAAGAAACTTAAGGCGCACAAAGAGAACGCGCGCTGGACAATCGATACGTCGGATCTAAATGATTACCGCTCGCATCGCTATAGCCGCACTCGCTCC
>JAJFMK010000251.1 GCA_021772215.1 Chlamydiota bacterium
TATTTGTAAAGCCTCCAGTTGCACCTTGATGGTTTCATCGGTAAGAGTCGATTTTAGCGTTTGAATGGCTTCATCAAGATCCCCTGTAAGCCGCTCAATTTCTGTAATTCTATCGATAAGCGTCGGAGGAAGAGATGGGGGCACATCGGCATCTTCTATCAATTTATTTTCGAGCAGTTTGCGTAAAACCCCTTCAAGATCAGTGGGTTGTGCAAAGAAGAGGTCGGGCACATCCCTCTTGAGAATAGGAATTTTTCGAGCTTGTCGAGAGATCCTTAGTAGCACATGATCATGATCGTGCTCTTCAAAAGAATAACGAATATGTCCAAGGTTTCCTTGGAACAATGGCTGAACGGTACTCATTAGTTCTCCCTATTCAAGATAATAGATGCTTGGATAAAAGGACGAAAATTCGCCCTCGATCGAGAATGTTCTCGCTAAACCGCGACGCCACGAGCGCGCATCTTGCAGATTTCAGCAGCTAAACCATTTTTGTCGATCGTTCGCATCCCCTTAGTAGAAACAGACAGCGTGACAAACCAGTTTTTCTTCAACAAACCAAAATCTTTTTTGAGCTAGATTAGACAAGAACCGTCGCTAGATCTTCCCAGTAATTTTTAGTCCAATCCCATTTTTCTTCTTCGCAATCCCTCGAATAGAGTATGTATTTCCCTTTGAAGTCTTCTTTCCTGTGATTTGGCATAATCTGGACATGGCACTGTACTCCTTAACTCTAATTTGAACAATTTAAATACCATAAAACTCTGGTTAACGACAAGAGAGAAAATGCATTTTATAAGGATTTTAGAGTCTCAGCGATTTCCAAAAGAAAATTGATGAAATTATAATTTTTCATTAACTCTATCCACTCGATTTCTTCGGCAAGAGCGTCGAACTCTTCGGCAACCCTCTCTGAGTTCGACCCTGGATCGCTGTATTGGGTCTCGAGTTCCTGTAAACGCTTCACTTCATTTTCAAGACGGTTATCGAGCTCTTCGGTATGAATTTGCTGTAGGTGTTTGAGAGCCTGAATGTCTAAGTCCGCAGGAGCATGAGTTTCGGTAATGTCATGTGCAAGACGAGCCGACCACTCCGTATCGAGTTTGGTTTGGGCGACAATTTTACTAAGAAAGGTCCAGTATTTTTTCTCTCAGTGAGGTGGGAATGGGTAGCCATTTCCAGCATAAACTCAATAGCCTCCAAATCGATAATTCTTTCTTGAATTCTCTTGAGCTGGCTAAGAACCTGTTGATTGTTACAGTGGAGCTCTAATTGAGAAACGGTATCGGCCAATGCAATTAAAGACGGTCTTAAAGAGAGAGGGGTACTAGAAGCGACCATCGCGTGATAAAAGTCGTGGTAGGTAAACAGGTCCCCCGGCGCTGCAAAATCGTCAGCAATTTCAGGAAGTTTGACAAGAGGGGAGCGTAGGACTAAGTCTCTTGAGCCTGTCAGACCATTTTCTTTGATGTTTTCAAGCGAGGAGATTCCAAGGACGGGGTGGATGTTAATGGCTTGAGTGGCTTGAGAGCCAAATTTCGTAACGAGGAAGGTCTGCATTAGTCCCAAGGTGGGAACCATTCTGTACGGCTTCCCATCTAAAAGAAAGCTGCCAAATACGTTTCCTCCTAGGGATCTAACCACTTGGTAAATGTTGAGCAAGAACCGGGAAGATGATTCCCCTCTGTAGTGCTCCACTGTTTGTAGGGAATTAGTTTCCCTTCTCCACGAAACCTGCCTTTAACCATCTGCGTAGGACGAGTTTATCTATTGGGACATTCTCTTCTAGCCACTGATGGTTAATTTCATCAAAACAGGCTTTGATATCTCCCTCCAATACCCATCTCGGTGACTTATCCCGATGAAGGATATGAAACCAGTATCGCAGCGCATCTACGCAGCTTCGGTTCGGTCTAAATCCATAGGAACGGAGATCCGCAGTTGTTTCTGCTATAGGTTCCAGAGTCAGTAGATGAATACCCTGATGGGCTCGATCTATCATGGTTGGGACACCTAAAGGACGTTTCTTACCGTTCTTCTTGGGGATATAGATCCTCCGCAATGGTTGCAGTTTGATGCAGTACTTTAGCCTCTCGGTGGCTTCGAGCTTTTGTGTGGGGACCTCCAGGTGTCGCCATCGATAACCGGAGTTCTACGTCCCTTATTGTTTGTTAATCGTCGGACAGCAAGAAGTCTTGCTGACCTTGAGCGGATAAGCAGCCTTTGCAGGTCTTTGACCGTCCGATGGTATCCTTGTTTTAGCGCCTTCACGATACGTGCTTGTAACCGTCGCACCATGCGCCTAGCGGTACCCCAATCAATGAGACTCCATTCGGTTGCATGATAAGGGTTCGCGTCGGCAATGGTTTTTACCGTCATACACTGTTCCTTTGTTGCTAAGAATGACAAGTTTTTCGCGATCAAGTACCAGGTGAGAGTCAGCTCGTTTTCGCGACGAGAGAGGGCTCTCTATGCTCTCCATTACAGAGTGCCATTTGCTTTCCTCATCCCTTTTATCCGCTGTTCCATCGCCTGCCCTTGCGGCCAGGTTTCACATAGGGAGAACAACGGGCTTACCACGTTTCTACACGTGCCCTTTAGATGGGTTAGACCCCACCTCTACCCCGGCAGCGCAACGCCCGCGATTCCGAACCTATCAATCGGAGATCCTGGCTGCTTACCATTTTTGTTCAGGCCTATCAGAACCTTTGGCCTGTTTGAATTTACGATGCTTTAGGTGATTCACATATGTTGGTCATACCATCTTCTCTAGCCACGAGTTTTATTTAACCGGACAACAGAGCTTTTGCAAAGGCTCCAAGCCGCCAAGCGAGATTGTTCACTCCCCGCACTGTTAGATAAGTTAGACAAGTATGACGGCTTAATCCTCGATGATTTTGGATACGTCAAGAAGAGTGAGGCGGAGATTTCCCTACTCTTTGAGTTGATCTCAGAGAGATATGAGAGACGATCCTTGCTGATTACCTGTAACCAGGCTTTTAAAGATTGGGACCAGATTTTCGATGACAACCGGATGGCGGTTGCTGCTGTAGATCGTCTGGTTCACCACTCAACAATTGTGGAGGTACTAGGAGAGAGTTATCGTAAGAGTTACGCTGAAAGACGACAGGCCCACACAAATAATAAGGAGTCAAGTTAGGAGTGCCGCGCGCCTTCCCCCATGGGGGGAGTAGGGTTTACGCCTTCGGAAGTAAAAGTCTATTATGCTTAAAGCTTATAGAAGAAAGTCAAGCATCTCGTATGCTTGAAACTGCTGATTTCGTATCAGAAACTCCCCTCTTTTAAAAGAGGGACACCGGCAAAGATAATTGTCGCCGACCGGCAAAGATAGTTGACATCATATAGGTGGCATACGCTTCCCATTTTAGATCATTCCACTGGCCAACACTACTCATGATATTCTCCTGGTTTTTGGATGCATGCTTTAAAATACTAGAAAGATAATATTTGAGTCATCACCAAAAATTTGAGCTGAAATTAATCTTTCGATCCTATAAAATGGTCTATTATGATGCGCGAGTTCAAACTCCTAGCTCTTCTGAGACTGCTGTGCCGCCAGGCACGATAAACACCCCTTTACCTACTCCAATATAATAAACTTTTTTTAAACTATCTTAAGGAACGTTCATAATGAACAATTCGAAAAAATATTTTACAGCTTACGCAATCTGGGTGGTGGCCTCGGTCTTCTATGCTTATCAATATGTTTTGCGCGTGATGCCCAACATCATGATGGAGGATATCTGCCAGCAGTTTCAGATCGGCGCCTCTCTTTTTGGACAGTTTAGCGGCCTCTACTACCTCGGCTACGCCGTAATGCACCTGCCGATTGGGATCCTGCTCGACCGCGTCGGACCCAAGAAGGTAATGACCGGTTCGATTCTTCTAGCGGTTTTAGGCCTTCTTCCCCTTCTCTATACGACACACTGGCTCTACCCCATTGTCGGAAGAGCTCTGATCGGCATGGGCTCATCGGCGGCGATCCTTGGCGTCTTTAAAATCATCCGGATGACTTTCAGCGAAACGCGTTTTCCTCGCATGCTCAGCATCTCGGTGATGATCGGGCTCATCGGCGCCATCTGGGGCGGCGGACCGGTCAACTACTTAAGGGAGATCTGGGGCTTCCATGAAGTCGTGAAAATCTTCATCTTTGCAGGACTCATCTTAGCTCTGCTCACCTTTTTCATTGCACCCAACCTCGAAGAGAAGAGAAAGGGATCCCTCATTTCAGATATCAAAGAGGTGCTCACTAACAGCCGCGTCCTCCTCTCCTGTCTCTTTGCCGGCTTCATGGTGGGTCCATTAGAGGGTTTTGCCGATGTATGGGGCTGTGCCTACCTCAAACAGGTAAGTGGAATGGAGGAGACTCTCGCAGCAAGTCTGCCTTCGATGATCTTTGTTGGGATGTGCTTCGGCTCGCCCATCTTAAGCTTCATCGCCGAGAAGACCAACAACTTCCTCTTAACGATTGTTGGCGCCGGAGCCGTGATGACGGCCGCCTTTTTTGCCCTTCTCTTAACAAAGATGAACGTCGAAACAATGAGCTTTAGCTTTATCCTTGTGGGGATCTGCTGCAGCTATCAAATCTTAAGCATCTACAAAGCCTCCACCTATGTCCGCAGTGAAGTTGCCGGACTCACAACGGCCTTAGCTAACATGATCATCATGACCTTCGGATATGGCTTCCACACCGTCATCGGCTACGCTGTCGACAGCTTCGGCGGCACCTCCAGTGCCGAAGCGATGCGCATCGGCGTCGCTGTCATCCCCGCCGCACTCATGATCGGTCTCATCGGGTACCTCTATCTCATAAGCCGCGAGAGAAAAAAAGAGCTCTTTGTGCTAGATTAAGGTGATGCTGATAGCATCCCTTTCACATCTAGAGGATCTTCAAAACGTTGACGCCGTCGAGCTGCGCCTCGACCTTTTCTCTACGGTTGAGATCAACACTTTACCAAAGAATACCATCCTGACCTGCCGCAGGGCTGATCAGGGTGGCTCTTTTACGAAGAGTGAAGAAGAACGGCTTGAGCTGATACGCTCGCTTTTACCTCTTCGCCCCGCCTTTGTAGACATCGAGCTGGGAACCAGCGCGCAATTTATCGAGGAGATCCGCAGAGACTACCCCGAGATAGGGATTATCCTCTCCTACCACAATATGAAGTGCATCCCCAAAGATCTGGAGACAATATTCGAAAGGATGCTCACATTTCAAACTGACCACACCAAAATTGCCTGTCAGGTCTCTTCAACAGTCGACGCGCTTAAACTTCTTCGCTTCGGATCTGACAAAGAGAAATTAACCTGCATTGCCATGGGTGAGAAGGGACGCTTTGCCAGAGCCATGGGGCCCGTAATGGGACACCCTCTAACATACGCTGCCCTTAAAGAAGGAGAGGAGACAGCTCCCGGACAGATCTCGTTGAAGGATTGGATCGAACTCTATCGCTACCGAGAACTTACAAGAGAGACAGCCCTCTATGGTCTTATCGGCACACCCCTAGATCACAGTCTAGGAGAGATCACCCATAACCGCCCCGGCGTGCTCTACGTTAAAATGGGTCTAGATGAAAGTGAAC
>JAJFMK010000252.1 GCA_021772215.1 Chlamydiota bacterium
ACCCCCAAATCCCCTTAGAAGAGGCGCACTTTATCGACATCCGCCAGAGCATGCAAAATGGCGGCGGCCCAGCCTGCCTCCGCCTGCCCGCCCCACTAACAGAAGATGAAGAGTCCTCTGTCAATCCCAACTTCCTCCTAACAGATACCCTCCTAGACAAACTAACCACCTGGGTCGAAAACCACTACCGCGACCACCTCTCACCAAACGACCTTCAGGACCCCAAACTCCACAAAGAGTGCCAAGAGGCGCTCCATGAGCTCTCCTCACTCCTAAAATAGCTTATCTCGGTTGACACGATCCTCTTCACAAATTACTATCCTCCCCTAAAACAGGAGATTTGAGTATGAGCTTAAGTACCACACAAAAAATTGTTCTGAAAATTGAGGCCTTTCCACAACCAAACGAAGAGCTTCCTATATCAGAAACACTGCATAGTGCTTTATTTAAGGGCTACGACCAGGGCAAAGATTCAGTCCCCCCAGGTACTCCTTTTTCATTCTCGTTATTTTGCGTTGACAAGTCGGATAACGAGAAAGAAATGCGATTTCAAACTCAATTAACAAAAGAGGTTATTCATCCAAACCCCCTTTATAAAAACAGGCTTTATAAATATTATAACAGAGATTATAATTACAAAATTAAATATACACCTAAAGATAACAACCTAAAGACCATAACTGTAATATTCAAAACAATTGTCGACAAAGAACATGACGAATAATTCAAACTACTTTCGCTAAAAAGAACTTCTTAGAAGCTCGAAAGGAGTTCCATGAGCTCTCCTCAACACTAAAATAACGCACCTGGTTGACAAACTTCTATTCCCCGAATAGCATCCCGGCTAAAACTGGAGATTTAATTATGAGCATAGTGCCTAGCCACCGAGAAGAAGTAAGCGGATCTACTCTCGGACCCGAACATAGTCGGATCAAGGAGTGTTCTCTTGAGGAATCTTCTTTCTGTTCTGTCACCAGAGCTGTTTATATGAAGGCAAAAGAGAGTATCACCCCTGGAGAGCCCTTTCACTTTGTCCTCGCATACGTATATAAAGAACAGAGTCGAACTAGTGAACATACTTTCAAGGCAAAATTGGTCAAAAAGAGCAATGTGAATGAATATAGTTCTGCGGATGCGCATAAAAATAAGCTTTCTGAATATTACGATGGCCGAGAATATCCTTATAAATCGAAGTTTACAATTTCAGATGAGCACGACTTGAACAGATTTCTTATTACCATTATTTTCCAAGAGATCACAGAAAAAGCCCACGCCGAATAAAATTAACGATAATTTTCACACGTATCCTTATCAAGGAACACGACGACTAATGAGTAAAAGATAATACAATCCGTCGCCATTGACATAATCCAAATATTTCCTTACATAGGGGATTTAATGGAGGTGGGGTTATGCTTAACAAAACTCTCTTTGGATTGGCAGGTGGGTTAGTCTGGGGTATCACGGTCTTTACTTTCACCTGGATCGCCGCTTTCACAGGATATGGCGCTCAGTTTTTCTCGATTTTAAAGATGATCTATCCCCCGTATGAGGTGTCAGCGGTGGGCTCTTTGGTCGGCTTTATATGTGGCTTTTTTCATGGCTACCTCTCTCTCTACTTTGCTAGCGCAATCTATAACCACTTTGGTCGGGTGTGGAGCATCTAGACTTTTCGATCATTCTATTTTTTGCCTCGATTGTGGCGGGCGTCTTTGGCGCCCTGTCAGGTCTTGGCGGCGGAATTGTGATCGTCCCTCTCCTCGTTTTGGGCTTTCAGATCGACACCCAGTTTGCCATTGGCGCCAGCTTGATTGCTGTGATCGCTACCTCGAGCGGCGCCTCTGTTGCCTTCTTAAACAAGGGAATCACCAATTTACGAGTCGGGCTCTTTTTGGAGACAGCCACCGTCTTAGGAGCAATCATTGGCGCTTATCTAGCAGTTATGGCCCCCGACCGTCTCCTCCACTTTATCTTTGGCCTCGTGCTGATCTACAGCGTCGTCTCCTCATTTCACTACCGCGGCCATGTCGATCAGGTCGACACCAAACCGGACAAACACTCCTACAAACTGCACTTAGGAAACCGCTATCCTGTTGATGGTAAGTTAGTTGAATATCGCGTCCATCGCATTCCGCTTGGCTGGTCTTTGATGCTGATCGCCGGCGCCCTCTCCGGCATGCTCGGTATCGGCTCAGGCGCCTTCAATGTTTTAGCGCTGCAAAGGGCGATGACGCTACCTTTCAAGGTCGCTACAACGACGAGTAACTTTATTATCGGCGTCACCGCCGCGGCGAGCGCCGGCACCTTTTTGCACCTCGGATACATCTCGCCTCCGATCGTCATGCCGCTCGTCCCCGGTGTTTTGATCGGCTCATTTGTGGGCGCAAAAATCTTAATGCGCACAAAGCTCTCCTCACTCCAGACGATCTTTAGCGTTATCATCCTCGCCATCGGCCTGCAGATGATCTACTCGGGGGTGATGGGTTAATGCGCACTTTAACCGACTATGAGATAGAGAGTCTCATCTCAAGGCTTCTCAAAGTGGGGATCGCCCTCTCATCGATCATCGTCATTTTGGGCGGCGTCCTCTTTTTACTCCACGAGGGGGACATTCCAGTCAAATATCACATCTTTCTCGGTGAACCCGACTATCTCAAAGACTTAGGGGATGTGGAGCGCTCAGCCCTTGAGGGGCAGCCAGTTGCCATCATCCAGTGGGGAGTCATCCTCCTGATTGCCACCCCGATCGCCCGAGAACTGCTCTGTTTTATAGGATTTCTTTTACGCGGTGAGTGGAAATTTGTCTTCATCACCCTCTTTACCTCCCTTCTCCTTCTGATCAGCTTCTTCGGTCTCTTCGCTTAAACTCTTTAAAAAAAGGGCAAACTCCATTAAAATGGTGACTCCCTGTAACAAAGCAGGTGATGGAGGTACCCGTGACGATCGAAGAGCTTGATTTTGACGAACTTAACGAAATAGATGGCATTGCTCAGCTGCAGAAGCAGCAGGATATGAGCTTGGAAGATCTCACTTTCTTGGTTAACCATGAGAGAGTTGCCAAGCTGGAAACGAATATCCGTGAGGAATTTAAGGGGATTTCTGATCGTAATGCGCGGATTAAGCGGCTACACCAGCTGATCCAGGCGGTCAATACTGCGACGGATTCCAAAGGAAATCTTGATATTTCCAACAATAAAGAGCTTCAGGAGCTGATCCGCCTCGCCAAAGAGGAGCTAGGCGTCGAACTTCCTCTGGGGAAAAATCAGTTTAATGCCCTCGAGCGCGACCGCCTAGTCGACAATATTCGCATGTCGGTCGATGATCTCAATGTAGAAAATGATCTGCAGCTGCAGAAAGTCTCTCGCCTCAACAACGAAAGGCAGGAGTCTTATCAGCTGGCAAAGTCGATTTTAAAAACACTTCACGAAGTGAAGGTGCGCCAAGCGCAAAACATGAGTAGATAAGATGGTTGAAGCCATTGGTGGAACAAAAACAGTCGGCGCTCTCGAAACAGCTGTTGGTCAGGAGCAGAATTCAAAGGATAAGGTGGTTCCTTGCTGGACCCCTCCTTTCGTGCAAGACCAGATGGTCTCGGCTGCGCCAAAAGCCGAAGAGACTCAATCGATAGCCAAAGCAGAAGAGTCACAAAGCTGGAGCTTTTTTGGCACCGTGCGCTCAATCTGGAACTGGATCACCGGCCGAGAGGTCGATGAGGAGCTAGCCCCTGAACAACAAGAACAGCTTACCCACTGCTACCGCAAAACTAAAGAGGCTTTAGTCGAACTCTCCTCAGCTCCGAAAGAGGAGATCGATGAGACACTCGACATCGCTAGAGCGCTCGTCCAACTCTACAAGGAGCTAGACCTGCTTAAAGGCGAAGCGATCCGCACACAGGCGGTCAACTTCCAGCAGAAGCGCAAAGAGACCGATGAGAAGGTCAAAGAGATCGAAGCGAAGCGCGACGAGCTGATTAAGAGCTTAAAAAACAGCGACTACTTCAAAAGATTCTTCCACGCCATCGCTCCTTTGCAGGCTGCAATGATCGCCTTTACAGGCGGCACCTATGCTGGAGTTATGGTCCTATCGCTAGCTGTAACGCTCGCAATCGAAGAGATGAGTGGCGGTAAAGGTAAAGAGTGGGTTGCAAAACAGTTTGCCGGCGACGACACGATCAAACAGGATAACATTGAGGCGCGGCTGCAGAGTTGGTCGACCCTTCTCTCGGTAGGCTTAGCAGTTTATGGCTCCCAGAGCCCCGAAGCTGCTGCCCGCGCAGCGACATTGATGGAAGGAACTGCTGGAGCCCTACAGGGAGTGACAAAGTACAGAGTTGATCAGAGACAGGCTGAGCTGATTGAACTGAAGTTCAAACATGAACGGTTAGAAAAGAAGAGAAATAAAACCGCTGGCAACATGGCCAATGAAGAGAAGGCACGCATAGAATACCTTGGAAAAGTTATTCGAATGCTGCAAAATGAGATCGATACTGGTATTGCGGTATTAAACTAAGGAGGAATCGATGGTAGGATTTAAAACAGATGCAAATGAGGTTAAGGAGGCGCAAGGCTCTCTACAGCCAATCGACGAGCTTACTTTAGAAGAGATCAGAGAGCTTCCCCTAGAAGATCTGATTGACCTCATCTTAGAGCAAAACTGCGTCTCAGCACATAACGGTAAAAAAGTGGTGCAGGTCGCTCTGAAGAAGAGAGAAGAGATCCATAAGATTGTAACGGAAAAGTCAGCTGCGGCGACTCGTGACTGGCGATGGGCTGTTCCACAAGCGGCAGCTATTGCTCTCGGTGTTTTTGGAAATATCACACCTCAAGGCTGGACAGCGGAGAGATGGAAATCACTAGCAGAGGGCGGAAAAGAGATGATGGGTGCTGTCTCCAAGATCGATGAAGCTGGCATCAATGCAAGAAAGATTCAGATCCATGGCGAAGAAACCTTAGTTGCAGCCCTTGTCCAGGGTAAAGAGACGATTGATCAGACCCTAAAGGGCAACCAGGACAAGGCTAGCCAAGAAATTGATAAAGTTTTAAGAGCCCGTAATGAGGGCAACACAGGAATGTTGAGGTAGAAAAAGATGGCAAGTAAAAGAGAA
>JAJFMK010000253.1 GCA_021772215.1 Chlamydiota bacterium
GCCCAAAGCCAGCATAATCCTTTAAACTCAAAATACTAATCACATTTATTTTTACCAATGGGTCGGTTTGATTGGGGCTCAATTTGCCTCATACCTTTGAAATTAGACCTATTGCTCCATTCTTTCAATAACCTCGATGCAATCTCATTGTCTATCTAATTGAAAAATCTATTTTCAAAGACGCCTTTCTTATGGTTAAATTTTTATTACACACTTCTCGTATCAATGCAAGTCGTTCTGCCTCCTTTAGGCTCATAACCTTCTCCAACGTTTGTCACCTCCACTTATTCAATAGGGTGACATTCTAATTTTGGTAAAAGAGGTGACATTGCAACTTTATGCTGACAATATCAAAAAGTTCCTTTGTATATAAAATTAAACTTGTTAGAGTTCTCTTTTCGTAGAGGAATCCAGTTAGCCTCCTCTACTTTACCTAGTTTTATCATCAAGTGGTCCTGAACGAAGTGCTGTTTAAAAAAACATGTTCCGCCAGATCTGTTGATTATCTTCTTTAATAAATTGACCTACGACCTCAGACACATCACCCTACTACCCTACAGAATTTAAAGAGACGCAAAAGTCTTTAAAAGCTTCTTAAAAAGGACAAAAACTATGACAAATTCAATCAATAAAGTAGGGTCAGGACCATACCTGATTTCCAGCTACACTACTCAAAGAAACAACAGCCCGGTAATTTTAGAGCTTTGGGGTTCCGAAAATTTGGTTACCAAAGGTGTAGTAAAAAATCTTGAAGGAAAACAGATCAGTGAAATTCCTCCTTCCCGTATTTACAAAGAAGAAGGCCAGTCAATCACTGGTCCGGCCCTTTTAACTTACGTCAAAGTTACGCAGTTATCACCAGTACTGCACACCCTAGGAAAAAAGTGCATAGCTTGGTTAGTTTCCTCCGTGGACACGGATAGGAGTTCTGGTAAAGAAACAGGTGATAGCGACTACAATTCTGAAACATTCGTAAATTTAGAGGCAGAAAAAGCATCTCTTCAAAAATTTTTACCTAGTGTTTTTTTGGAAGATGTTGAGCAGAACCACCATACTGAGAAGGAGTTAGATAAGTTTGGGGCGAAACTTTTTGACAACGGAAATCTAGCTGACCAAAATGCACGTTTTCCCGACGCAATTGAATGGTTTAAAAAGGCGTTGTTTGTCCACATACTATTGCAAGATAAAAAAACAGTTGGAGCCTGTTATGGCAACATAGGAACTATCTACTACTCTCTTGGAGATTATCAAAAAGCAATTGAGTATCTTGAAAAGCGCCTGCAGATCGCAAGTGAGATAAAAGATCGCGAAGGCGAAGGGAGGGCAAATGGCAACCTTGGAAACGTCTACGATTCCATTGGAGAGCATAAGAAGGCGATTTTATACCACGAAAGACATCTAGAAATAACAATAGAAACAGACGACAAGGTCACTGAGGGATCGGTCTACGGTAACCTCGGCTGCGCCTATTCCTCCCTTGGGGAATACCAAAAAACAATTCAATACCATGAAAAACAGCTAAAAATAGCAAACGATATGGAAAACCAAGCTGGCGAGGGGCTTGCCTACAGTGGCCTAGGAAACGCGTATCATCTCCTTGGTAGCTACCAACAAGCGGTCTCTTACCATGAGAAGGACCTACAAATTGCAAAAGAAATAGGCGACAAAGTAGGCGAGGGAACTGCCTACGGTAACCTCGGGAACTCCATTCACTCACTTGGAGAGGATCGCAAAGCTATTCAATATTATAAAAAACACCTGGAAATCGCACAAGAAGTAGGGAATCGAGCCGGAGAGGCTGCTGCCTACACAGGCCTAGGAAACGCTTACGACTCTCTTGAAGAATACCATAAAGCAATCCAATTTTTTAAAAAAAGTTTACAAATTGCGAAAGAAATAGGTCACAAAGCAGGCGAGGGAATTGCCTACGGTAACCTCGGAAACGCCTATCTTTCTCTCGGAGAATATCGAAAAGCGATTCAATACCATGAGCAATGCCTGCAAATCGCAAGCGAAATCGGGGACCGAGTCAGTCAAGCAAAAACCAACCACAACCTTGGGTTCTCCTTTTTCAAACTACAGAAATACTCAAAATCGGAAAAAGCTCTTGCTCAATCCATTGCAACCTACTCGAAAATACAGACGGACTTAGGGCGAGATGAGTGGAAAATTTCCATCTTTGAAGAGCAGTCAAGCGCCTATCGATCGCTTGAACGAAACTACTTCACAACAGGCAATGCAGAAAGATCACTCGAGATTTGCGAAAAGGGGCGAGCCCGCTCTCTTTTCGACATCTACTGCAATCGTCTAGGTCTTTCAAAAAAAGCGCAAGAGGTGAAGGAAAACATCACCTTTGAACAGATGCGGGCCATTGCAGAAAGAGAAAAAACCTCTTTTATCTATTTTTCGAAATCTCTTAACAACGAAGTGCATGTATGGATCGTCAAAAAAGATGGTATGCATAGCAAGAAAATCGAGCTTCCGGAGGGTTTTAAAACTACGGCACTCCCCACATTAGGAGGAGATGAGCCACGTCGGTCATTTATAGGTGATTATCTGCCTGTTCGAGTGGATTTTTCTTCCTTTGATTTTGAAGATGAATCTGAACAATCCAAAGAAAAAGAGGAGCAGCCAGATGAAAATGCGCACCTTTGCGAAGGATTAGAAAGGTGTTATCAAGCCTTGATAGCCCCGATAGAGGAGTGGCTGGATGGAAAGAAGCTGACGATTATTACTGACGCAACAATGCGTGACGTTCCTTTTGCAGCTCTTTATAAAAATGGCCCTAACGGAAGGGAGTACCTCATCGATAAATACACTATTTCAATGGCGCCCTCTCTTCGGATCTTTGATCTCCTCCAAGAGCAAAAATCTCAAAAAGATGGGTCTGCTCTGATTGTAGCTGACCCTGCCATCAAAGAAAAAAGGCTTCCTGGGGCAAAAATGGAAGGAGAAACCTTAGCCAGAAAAATCCCCAATTCAAAGCTTCTTAGTGAAGACACAGCAACAGCCGAAGCCGTAAAACAGGCAGTCTCCAATACTTCAATCCTCCACTTCGCATGCCATGGATCCGCAGATGCTCGAATTAACAGAGACTCAGTATTTGAAGGGGCTCTCTGCCTCACCAACGGAAAAGGAGAGAAGGAGCTGCTCTTTGCAGATGAAATCCAAAAGCTCGACTTGAAAGCTGACTTAGTCGTCTTAAGTGCCTGTCAAACAGGAAAGGGAGCCCTGCGACGTGAAGGGGTGATTGGTCTCTCCCGAGCTTTCTTAGGAGCTGGTGTCCCCTCTGTTATTGCAACGCACTGGAGTGTTTCAGACTATGTTACCCAAGAGATTGTTTCAGATTTTTACACAAATCTCATTGATAAAAAGATGGCCAAGGCAGAAGCCCTTCGACAAGCAATGCTCACACAGCGAAAAGCACATCCCGAGAAGCCAGAGGTTTGGGGCGCCTTCTTTTTAATTGGAAAATAGAGGAAAGAGTCATGACGAATGCAACCAGCGGGGTGGGACTAGATCCATCCCTCATATCTAGTTATACTACTCACAAAGAGAACAACCCGGTCACTTTAGAACTTTGGGGCTCACAGGAAAGGGTTACTAAGGGAATAGTAAAAGACCTGGTTGGAAATCAGATCAGTATAATCTCAGAGACCTCCATTTTTGGAGGAGAGGACCGGTCGATCACTGGGGCAGCTCTTTTAACTTATGTAAAAACTACACAATTATCACCAGTGCTGCAAATTCAGGGAAGTGAGGAAGAAATTTGGTTGGTTCCTTCTGTTGTTGCAGACACTAGCTCTCCTACTATAGAAAGGAGCGCCTGCCCTGAAGATATTAACGTCAATCTGGAAGAAGAAAAAGCGTTGCTTCAGCAACGTCTACCTAGCGATTTTTTTGAGGATATTAAACGAAGCTGCGACTCCAAGGAGGGATTAAATGAGTTTAAGATGAGGCTTTTTAATACTGGGAACCGGGCCTTTCAGAACTCACGCTTCTCCGACGCTATTATCTGGTTCACTAAAGCGCTCTTTGTCCACATATTGTTAAAAGATAAAAAAACCGTTGGAGCTTGCTACGGCAACCTTGGCTGTGCCTACGGTTTCCTTGGAGAACATCGTAAGGCGGTTCAGCACCAAGAGAAGCGTCTGCAAATCGCAAAGGAAATAAAGGACCAAGCAGGCGAAGGGAATGCCTACGGCAACCTCGGCATCGCCTACTCCTCACTCGGAGAGTTTCGCAAAGCAATTGAGTATCAAGAGAAATGTCTGAAAATCAAGAAAAAAATAGAGGACCAAGCGGGTGTGGGAAATGCCTACGGCAACCTCGGCATCGACTACAAAGCCCTTGGAAAATATCACAAGGCAATTGAGTATTATGAAAAGCAACTTCAAGTCGCAGATAAAATAGGTAGCAGAGCGGGTGAAGGAGCTGCCTACGGCAATCTCGGCAACACCTTCGAGTCCCTTGGAGACTATCGCAAAGCGATTGAGTATCATGAAAAACGCCTACTGATCGCGATAGAAATAGAAGACCGAGTGAGTGAGGGGCGCGCCTATGGCAACCTCGGAATCGCCTACGACTCTATTGGAAACTATAGAAAAGCAATTCTGTATCTTGAAAAGGACCTGGAAATCGCACGCGAAATAGGAGACCAAGCGGGCGAAGGACGTGCCTATGGCAACCTCGGCAGCACCTACCAAGCCCTTGGAAATTACAAAAAAGCGATTGAGTATCACGAGAAACGCCTGGGAATGGCACATAAAATAGGTAACCTAGCTGGTAAGGGAAGTGCCTATGGTAATCTCGGAAGCGCACACTGTTCCCTTGGAAACTATAAAGACGCAGTTAAGTATCATGAGAAATATCTGGGAATCGCACACGAAATAGGAGACCAACCGGGCGAAGGACGTGCCTACGGCAACCTCGGCAGCACCTACTACTGCCTTGAGGAGTATCAAGAAGCGGTTCGCAATTATGAGAAGTGCCTGCAAATAGCTAAAAATATAGAAGACCGACCAGCCGAAGCGACTGCTAATCATAATCTAGGAACCTCCTTATTTCAGCTACAGGACTTCTCTAAATCGGAAAATGCGTTTATTGAAGCCATTGCAATTTAATCTAAAATACAGGCGAATTTGGAGCATGATAAGTGGAAAATATCCATCTTCGAAGAGCAGTCAAGCGCCTATCGTATGTTTCAACATAACTACTTCGCTATAGGAAAAGTAGAAAGAGCACTTGAAATCTGTGAAAAGGGGCGAGCTCGCTCTCTTTTCGACCTCTATTGCAGTCGTCTAGAGCTTTCTACGGAGACGCGAGAGGTAAAGGAAAATATCACTCTTGAAAAAATACAAGCCATTGCAGAAAGAGAGAAAACATCTTTTGTTTATTTTTCCAAATCTTTGGGTAACGATCTTCATGTCTGGGTGATTAAAGAAGATGGAATGCATAGTAAAAAAATCGAACTTCCTGAGGGTTTTAAAACCAAAGCTCTCCCACCATCACTAAGAGAAAATGAATTACGTCGGTCATTAATGGGTGATTATCTTCCTGTCCGAATAAACTTTTCTTCTTTTAATTTTGAAAATGCAGCTGACCAGTTCAAAGAAAAAGAGAAACATCCAGATGAAAATGCACACCTTTGCGAAGGGCTAGAGAAGTGTTATCAAACATTGATTACTCCCATTGAGGAGTGGATAGATGGGGAGAAACTGACGATTATCACCGATGCCACAATGCGGGATGTCCCCTTTGCAGCTCTTTATAAAAATGGCCCCAACGGGAGAGAGTACCTGATCGATAAATACACCATTTCGATGACGCCCTCTGTTCGGATCTTTGATCTTCTCCATGAGTTAAAACCCCTACATAATGGATCAGCATTGATTGTGGCTGATCCCGATATCAAAGAAAAAAGACTAAATGGAGCAAAAAGGGAGGGAGAAGCATTGGCTCAGAAAATCCGCAAGCCAACACTCCTCTTTGATAAAAAAGCCACAGTCGAAGCTGTAAAACAGGCAGCCTCTGATGCCTCAATCCTTCACTTCGCCTGCCATGGATCCGCAGATGCTCGAATTAACAATGACTCGATATTTGAAGGAGCACTCTGCCTCACCAACGGAAATGGAGAAAAAGAGATGCTCTACGCAGATGAAATCCAAAAGCTTGATTTGAAGGCTGACTTAGCCGTCCTAAGTGCCTGTCAAACTGGCAAAGGAGCCGAGCGACGTGAAGGAATTATTGGTCTTCCCCGAGCATTCTTAGGAGCTGGTGTGCAATCTGTCATAGCCACTCACTGGAGTGTTTCAGACTATATAACCCAAGAAATTGTATCAGACTTTTACACAAATCTCCTTGATAAGAAGATGCCCAAGGCAGAAGCTTTGAGGCAAGATATGCTTGTACAACGTAAAGCACATCCCAAGAAGCCAGAGCTTTGGGGCGCCTTCTTTCTAATCGGAAAATAGGAGAAAAATCTATGTCGAGTTCAATCAAAAAAGCAGGATCAGAGCCTTTCCTGATATCGAGCTATAACGCTCAGAGAAACAATAACCCGGTAATTTTTGAACTCTGGGGCTCCAAAGAGGCGATTACCAAGGGCATAGTAAAAAATCTTGAAGGAAAACAGATCAGTAAAATTCTTCCAGCTAGTATTTATAAAGGAGAAGGCCAATCAATTACTAGTCAGGTCCTTTTAACTTACGTCAAAGTTACACAGTTATCACCAGTACTGCACACGCTGGGAAAAAAGTGCGTCGTTTGGTTAGTTCCCTCTTTAGGCGCAAGTAAGAGCAAAAGCTACGAGAGTACTGAATTCAACTTCACTCAAGAAAAAGAGTCCGTTCAAAAACTTCTTTCCAAAGATTTTGTAGAAGATATTACCCTAAACCACCGACCCGATAGGCTGCTTAACGAGCGCGGAAATACATTTTATAAAAATGGAATTCAAGCTTACCAAAGCTGCAGCTTTGATGCAGCAATTAAATGGCTAACCAAAACGCTCTTAATTAAATTACAACTGAAAGAAAAGAGAGACGCTGGAGTTTGTTACAGCAACCTTGGTCTTGCCTACCACGGCTTTTCTGATTATGAAAAAGCTATCCAATACCACAAAAACCATCTGCAAATCTCAAAAGAAATTAAGGACCGAAAAGAAGAGGGGAATGCCTACGAAAACCTCGGAAACGCTTACCACGCACTTGAGAAGCACCTAGAGGCAATCGAAGAGTACGAAAAGAGCCTAAAAATCTCAAAAGCAATTAATAACCGAGAAGGAGAGAGTCGCGTCTACACAAATCTCGGAATCACATACAACTCTCTAAAAAAATACCGAAAAGCTATCGAATGCTACGAAAATCTGTTGCAAATTACAATCAAACTAGGAGATGAAGCCAAACAAAGTAAAGCCTACGCAGGTCTTGGCCAAGCCTGGACTTATTGTGGAGATTATCGAAAAACAATTCAAAGCTACGAAAAGGGGTTGCAAATTGCAATTAAACTAGGTGACAAAGAGGGAGAGAAAAGCGCCAACTCAGGCCTCGGTATCGCATACCACTGCCTAGGTAACGACCTAAAAGCTGTCGAATATCACGAAAAGGCCCGGGAAATAGCAATAACGCTAAAAGATTGCGAATGGGAAAGACATGCCAACGGAAACCTTGGCAACGCTTACTACTCCATTGGAAACTACACGAAAGCAATTGAACACCACAGTATGTGCCTAGAAATTGCAATCAAGACCAAGAATCAGGAAGACAAGGGAAAGGCCTACACAAACCTAGGAAACGCCTACTGCAGCCTCGGAAAATATTATACAGCTATCAAATACCACGAAGAAGCCTGGGAAATAGCAGAGTCTCTACAAGATCACGAAGGGAAAAGACGTGCCTACAGCGGCCTAGGAAACGCTTACCATGACTGCAAAAATTACCAAAAAGCTATTGAATACCGTAAAAAGGCCCTGGAAATCGCAGAAACTGGCGAAGACCTGAGCAGTGAAGCAAAAGCTAACAGTAACCTTGGGATATCCCTTTCTAGGATTCAAGATTACTCAAAATCAGATCAATGCTTTATTAAATCTATAGAATTTTTTCAGAAATACAGTCAAACTTAGGGCGCGATGAGTGGAAAGTTTCGATCTATGAGGAGCAGTCAAAATCCTACCGTATGCTCCAAAACAACTACTATACTACAAAAAAAGTAAAAGAAGCGCTTGAAATCTGCGAAAGGGGACGAGCTCGGGCACTTTTTGATCAATACTGCAATCGGTTAGAAATTGCATTAGAGGAGCGTGAAGCAAAGAGCGCCATTACTCTTGAAAATATGCAAGAAATTGCCAAAAGGGAAAAAACCACTTTCGTATACTTCTCTAGACCATTTGAAGAAGAAATCCATGTCTGGGTCGTTAAAGCAGATCGCACGCACAGCAGAAAAATCGAACTACCCGAAGATTTTAAAACCAAAGCTCTACCTTCTTCAGGTGGAGAGACATCTCGGCAGTCGTTAATAGACAATTATCTCCCGGACTCCAGAGGCCTCTCCTTTAAATCGAAAAGCAGTTCTGAAAAGGAGAAGGAGCCAGGCGAAAGCACCCATCTCTCGGAAGGTTTAGAAAAGTGCTATCAAACACTGATTACCCCTATAGAAGAGTGGCTTGATGGGGAGAGGTTAACTATCATCACCGATGCCACAATGCGAGACGTACCTTTTGCTGCTCTTTATAAAAATGGCCCTAGCGGAAGAGAATACCTCATCGACAAATACACCATCTCAATGACGCCCTCTGTTCGGATCTTTGATCTTCTCCATGAGTTAAAACCCCTAAATGATGGATCAGCATTGATTGTTGCTGATCCCGACATCAAAGAGAAAAGACTTAATGGAGCAAAAAGGGAGGGAGAAGCATTGGCTCAGAAAATCCGCAAACCAACACTCCTCTTTGATAAAAAAGCCACAGTTGAGGCTGTAAAACAGGCAGCCTCTGATGCCTCAATTCTCCACTTTGCATGTCATGGCTCTACAGATGCTCAAATTAACAGGGATTCTGTATTTGAAGGAGCGCTCTGCCTCACTAACGGAAAAGGAGAGAAGGAGCTGCTCTTTGCCGATGAGATCCAACAGCTCGACTTAAAGGCGGACTTAGTATTCTTAAGCGCTTGTGAAACAGGGACAGGTGCCGAAAGACGTGAAGGAGTTATTGGTCTCTCACGAGCCTTCCTTGGAGCAGGTGTCCCCTCTGTAATTGCTACTCACTGGAATATTGATGATCACATCACCCAAAAAATTGTCTCAGATTTCTACACAAACCTCCTCGACAAAGGGATGACAAAAGCCAAAGCCCTAAGACACACAATGCTTAAGCAGAGACTTGCCCACCCAGATAAACCACATCTTTGGGGTGCATTCTTTTTAATCGGAAAATAGGAGAAAAAATCATGATGAGTTCAACTAAAGGAATCGGATCAGAACCGTTCCTAATATCCAGCTATACTACCCAAAGAAATAACAACCAGGTAATTTTAGAGCTTTGGGGTTCTAAAGAGGCGATTACCAAAGGCATTGTAAAAAACCTAGAAGGAAAGCAAATAAGTGAAATTCCTCTTGCCCGCATTTACAAAGGAGAAGGCCAGTTAATTGCTGGCTCGGCCCTTTTAACCTACGTCACAATTACACAGTTATCACCTGTGCTGCACACAATAGGAAAAAAGTGCATAGCTTGGTTAGTTCCCTCTGTAGTTGCAGATAGGAACTCTGTAATAGATACAGATGGAAGCGACTGCAGTGCGGAAGCAATCGTAAATTTGGAGGCCGAAAGGGCAGGCCTTCAAAAACTTTTACCTAACGATTTTTTAGAAGACATTGAACAAAACTACGATACTGGTAAGGAGCTAGATGAGCTTGGAACGAAACTTTTTAATAACGGAAATCTAGCTGAAAAAAATGCGCATTTTGCCGACGCAATCGAATGGTTTACAAAAGCGCTGTTTGTCCACATACTATTACAAAACAAAAAAACAGTTGGAGCCTGCTATGCCTACTTAGGAAATATCTACTGCTCCATTGGTGAATATCAAAAAGCAATCCAATATCATGCAAAACAGCTGAATATCGCAAAAAAAATAGATAATCGAACAATTGAGGAAGCTGCTTACAGCAGCCTTGGAAACTCTTATCACGGCCGAGGGGAATACCAAAAAGCAATCAAATATTATAACAAAGCATTGGTAATTGCAAAGCAAGAACAAAACTCAGAAGCTAAAGTAGCTGCTTTCAATGGTCTCGGTGTTGCCTATTTCTCTCTAGGAGAGTACCATAAAGCAATCCAATGGCATGAAAAACAGGTGAATATCGCGAAAGAAATCAAATGTGTAAAGAGCGAAGGACTTGCCTACAGCGGCTTTGGAAAAGCTTATCACGGCCTAGGGGAATACCGAAAAGCAATTCAATACCATGAAAAAGATCTTAAAATTGCGGAAAGCTTACAAGATCCAGTAAGCAAAAGCCGTGCC
>JAJFMK010000254.1 GCA_021772215.1 Chlamydiota bacterium
CGGGAAAACTGCTCTTTTAGACGCTGTGGTACGTTTGCTCCATTGATCAGATCTGTTAATTTTTGAACACGTAAGCCGGTATAGCTTTTGACAAGATTTCCATCGAGTTCGTCATTCATCACCTCTTCAAGACCTCTTCCTGTTGCCTGATGGATGAAGAAGAGAGTGTCTAGACGCTCACGAATCTTGTTGAACTCCTCTTCAGAAAGATTTGACTTATGGATCTCACCGGGGCCTTTGCTATCGAGAATAAAGGTCTTCGGCTTCCCGTTCGGATCTTTAAACCCCAACTCTTCATAATAGCCCTCAAGAAGATCCATCAGATCGTTACTTTCCGTCTGCACCTGGGCAGCGGCCGGGTAGATAAGGGCCCCCTTTTCTTGACGAATCTTAGTAACCACGTCCTTTTCAATCCCTAACTGCTTAAATTCTTCATCTGACTTACGTAGTGACATCACAAAGAAATTGGCGACATCCTCCTCGCCCGTGGCCACAACTGCATCCTCATCGACAACTTCAAAAACCTCTTCAAATCGCACCTTAAAGGCCTCTTGTGCTTTGAAATAGGCAGCGACCCGTCGGATCTGCTCGGCAGATAAGGTTGGGATTTGAGTTTTTTCAGTAAACAGGGTCTCCCTAGGAATAAACTTAAGCTCCTGAAAGAGAATAAAGAGGCAGTAAAGTTTCTTTGATGAGGGGTTTCCAATCACAACAACAAAGCGATCGAGTGAATCCATATTAAGGGAGACATCCCAATCTTGCCCCTCTTCTTTAAAGCACTCTTTAAACCGTCTGTTGACCTCAACATGAGCTCTTTTTGTATCTATAAGTGCTTTTAACCAGCGATCAAACTCCTGTCCATTTTCGATGAGAAGCTCACGTCCCTCTCTATGAGTAATATTATTCAACGATAAGCTTTGACGAACCGCAGGAGATTTCGCTACCTTATAGACCCCTCCTTCAAAACGGACGGCTTCTGTATTGAAGAGCTCATTGATAAAGCGACACTTCTCTGAAGTGATAATGGCATTTTGATCTACCCCCTTTTTAAGAAGCTGCCCCCCAATCTGAGTGATTTTCATCCGCCTTTGTGCGTTTAACGGAGAACACTCTAGCTCGAGAGCTCGATAGTGCAGAGCATAAAGAGATGCCAGTTGTTCCCCTGGAACATCACCAACATTTGCCAAGCCCCCAACCAAATCTTCAAATATTTGACCGACACGCTCAGCAGCTGGTGGCGCGGCAGGATTATACTGAGCCCCCGCTTGAGCCGTTTGATTAGAAGTAACTGCACTAGATGACATAGAGCCTCCTTACGGAGACACTGATTAACTCGTGTGGGCCGCTTTTCCACCCTTTTACCCAACTTTCCAAATCTTGCAAGTCCCCTATTGTCAACAGTATGCGAACTTACTAAATTTGAAAACTTGAGGTAAAATCATCGAAAAATCGACTGCACCCGAATTAATCAGTGTCTCCTTACCATTTTGGGAAGCGAAGTGTAACAACGAGAAAGTTATTACGCAATGAGCTGCTTGAACTGGTCCGTCTGGCGGATTGGGTCGAGCTCTTTGTGGTTGATGAGATGATGGATCGGCACATTGGCCATCTCTTGGGCGCGCCTTAGCCAGCCAACAGCGCGCCTCTCATCAAGGCTTTGCGCCGCAGCGAAGGCGTTTTGCATGGCGCCTTCAAAGGTAGGCTGCTCTAAGAAGAGCTTTTCACCAAGCTTTAGCGACTCATGATACTCCCCTCTCTTCATCAAAATCTGCTGCTTGAGCTGCAGAACCTCTGGCTCTTTTTTACACTGGTTAATCAAATCATAGGCCCTCTCTATCTCCCCTCTTTGGTAGGCAAAAAGAGCCAGCTTATAGGAGCTAAGACGGTGGTAGTAACCGCGAGAGACAGTCCTGTTAATCTCCTGATAGACCTCCTCTGCTCGGCTCTGATCCCCTCTCTTTTCGGCCAGCTCCGCCTCCTTGGCAAGGCCTATGAGATCTTCGTTGCTGTCTTGCGACGAGAGCTTGCTTGCCTGCTCAAAGGCGCGGTAGCTCTCAAAGGCGAAGAGTAAAAAGAGGGCGCCGCCAAGAAGATTTTTGGTAAAGAAAAAAAGCGTAGCCGCCACAGCTGCCACAGCAATGCTGATGATATAGGCGAGCTTGACGCCGTTGACACCCATGAAGCGCTCTAAAATAAGCGCCATCAGACGGCCGCCATCGAGCGGCTGGACAGGAAAGAGGTTGAGAATCGTCCAGATGAGATTGACCGCCATCGAAATCTGCAGCGCAGCGGAAAATATGGGCATCTTGCCTTCAGGAATAAGGCCATGCAGGTAGACTGAGAGAAAAAAGAGTCCAAAACCAGCTAGCGGGCCGTTAGCAACGATCAGACACTCCTGCCAGGTCTTAAGCGGCTCTTTGCCGCGCCGCTCCGTTAAGCCCCCAAGAGCAAAGAGTGTAATCTTCGCCTTCTGGTTAAAGGCGAGCGCCGTTAGTGCGTGGCCATATTCGTGAACAATGATTGAGATAAAGATCACAACGCCCCAAACAAGGACACCCAAAATTGAAGGGGTATTTATCCAGCCAATCAGACCACAAAGAAGAAAAAAGAAGGGGTGGATGGTGATCGGAACCGGTCCGGGGATTTTTATCATAAAGCTGATCTCATCGCTTGACCCATCTCTTGAGGATTCTTTGTCACAACAGCTCCGGCTTTCGTTAAAGCTTCAATTTTACCCTCTGCCGTCCCTTTTCCACCAGAGATGATCGCCCCCGCGTGACCCATGCGACGCCCCGCCGGCGCTGTGACGCCGGCAATAAAGGCGGCAACCGGCTTGCTTCCATGCTTTTTGATCCACTCCGCCGCCTGCTCTTCGGCCTCGCCGCCGATTTCGCCGATGAGCAAAATCCCTTCTGTCTCGGGATCCTTCTCAAAGAGCTTAAGGAGGTCGATAAAGTGTGTGCCATTTAGGGGATCACCACCGATACCGACACAGGTCGACTGCCCCAAACCAAGCTGCGTCGTCTGATAAACCGCCTCATAAGTAAGAGTCCCCGATCTGGAAATCACACCGATTTTGCCTCGTTTGTGGATATAGCCCGGCATAATGCCAATCTTACAGAGATCAGGCGTGATGATTCCGGGGCAGTTGGGACCAATCAGGCGACTTGTTTTGCTAAGTCGCATCACCTTCGACACCTCCAGCATGTCACGCACCGCAATTCCTTCCGTGATGCAGACAATCAGCTCTAGTCCGGCATCCTCCGCCTCTAAAATCGCCTCGGCAGCGAAGGGGGGTGGCACAAAAATCATCGTCGCGTTGCAATCGGTCGCCTTTTTTGCCTCGTAGACCGTGTCGAAGACGGGTAGCCCCAAAACCTCTTCGCCCCCTTTACCGGGCGTGACGCCACCGACAAAGTTGGAACCATATTTTAGACACTGTTCGGTGTGAAAGCGGCCACTTTTTCCGGTGATCCCCTGTGTGATCACTCTCATCCCTTCATGGATTAGGATTGGCATCTTTTTGCCTCCTCTACAACCCTCTTCGCCGCCTCGGCGAGGTCATGTGTCGAAATGATCTTCAACCCCGACTCCTCTAAAAGTTTGCGCCCCTCTTCAACATTTGTTCCCTCTAAGCGCACGACAAGTGGCACCTTAACCTCCATCTTTTTGCAGGCGTTGATCACGCCCTTAGCTAGCGTGGCGCAGCTCATGATGCCTCCGAAGATATTGATTAAAATCGCTTCCACTTTGGGATCGCTCAAGAGGATTTCAAAGCCATCAGCCACCTTCTCTTCCGAAGCGCCGCCGCCCACATCTAAAAAGTTGGCCGGCTCGCCGCCAAAGAGCTTGATGATGTCCATCGTCGCCATGGCAAGGCCGGCGCCGTTGACCATACAGCCGA
>JAJFMK010000255.1 GCA_021772215.1 Chlamydiota bacterium
TATCGACCTCGGTCAGATGGCGAAGCAGAAGGTGGCGCGCGACAAGCAGTTGACGATCGCCTCTGTCGATGGCTATGACCTCGGCGGCGGCTTTGATCTCGCCCGCGCCTGTGACTTCTCCCTAGCGTCTGAAAGCGCAACTTTTGGATTGCCTGAGTCTGACTATGGGCTGATTCCCGCCTTTGGCGGCGCGCTTAGGCTGCCTTTGCGAATCCATCACAAAAAAGCCTTAGAGATGATCATGCTGGGCGAGCGCGTAAATGGCAAAAAAGCGATGGAGATGGGCTTGATCGACCGGCTCGTCTCAGAGGGTGAGCTTAAAGCTGAGACAGAACGGTTTGCTAAAGAGATCTTAAAGCGGCCGCGCCTCGGAATTCGGTCGGCAAAAAGAGCGCTCCTGCCGCCTCCCTTCACCGAAGAGTTCACCATCCGCCGCGACCTCTTCTTACGCTGCCTCTTTAGCGAAGAGACGAAGAGGCTTTTAGATGAGAGGCGACATGGCTCAAAATAGAGTTGCCCTAGTCGGCGCCGCCGGGAAAATGGGGCGTGGCATTGCGCTGACCCTTTTGACAAAGCTGGGTGAGCCACTTCTTTTCGTCGACAAGGATTTTGGTGATCTGAAAAGCTATCTGAAGAAGGCCCTTCGGCGCTACGCTGAAAAGGAAATCAACACTCTTCGAGAGGAGGTGCGGGATCGCCCTGATCTTGTCAGCAATCTTCAGATTATCGACCATTTTATCGAAGAGAAGCTAAAGAATATTCACTTCTCGACGAGCCTTGAAAGTGATGTGAAATGGCTCTTTGAGGCGATCGATGAAGATATCGAGGCGAAGGCTAAGCTTTTCGAAGGGTTTGAAGGGCTGATTTTCAGTAACACCTCCTCCATTCCGATCCATCGACTCCAAGAGAGGACGAAGGGACAGGTAGTTGGACTCCATTTTTATAATCCTGTGCCACAAAAGAGCATTGTAGAGCTCGTTGTTGGCCCAGAGCTTGAAAAAAAAGCGTTAGAGGTCTGTCAGCTTCTAGGAAAAGAGCCCATTCGCTCCGGTGATGTGGCCGGCTTTATCGGTAACGGCTATTTTTTGCGCGAGCTGGCGCTTGCTGAGGAGATGGTGGCGGAGCTCTCACCTGAGGTGGGCGAGAAACAGGCAAGGGGGCTGATAGACCAGGTGACCAAAGACCTTCTGCTGCGCCCGTTCGGGATCTATCAGCTGGTCGATTTTATCGGCATCGAAACCGTAAAGAAGATCGGTAAAGTGATGAATGAATCTTTAAGCGAATCGGAGCTTCTGCTACCTCATCTCAAAACCGAAAGAGAGGGCAATTTTCATCTCGAAGGAGGGGAGGACCTGCAGAGACTCTACCTCGGTGAGACGCTGGCTGATCGATTGGCCAGACGCTTCTTAGATCACCTTCTCTTTGTAGAAAAACGTCTGATTGAGACAAAGGTGATCCGCGCCGATGAGCTGGGTGAGGTTTTGATGAAAGGCTTTGGCCACTCCTACGGCACCGATCTGATCCGAAGAACCATATGAGAAAAAAGGTCTATCTAGCTGCCGGAGATAAGAGTCACTTTATGGGGCCGGGCCGCCCTGAGTTTGACCCGAAAAATATGGCGCCTTATGAGGATTACCTCCTCGAGTCGACGAAGGGGACACTTTCCCAGCTTTCCGTTGCTGACTTTGATGAGGGTGTGATCGGCAGCTTTATGTCGGGCCGCTTTATTCACCAGGCGAACCTGCCCGGTTTTTTGCCCTTTTTGGTGCCGTCGCTTTTAGGTAAGCCCTGCGTTGCCGTCGAGGGCGCCTGCGGCACCGGCGGCAGAGCGATTACGACAGCGGCGCGCTCAATTTTGAGTGATAGGGCTGACTCCGTCTTTGTGGTCGCTTTCGAAGCGCAAAATCAGATGAAATCGATCTACGGCGCCGATGTCTTGGCAGGCGCCGCCTACTACCGCAAGATGAGAAAGGAGGGCCACGCCCACTTCTTTCCCGGCCTTTTTGATGAGCGCGCCGCCGCCTACTTCAAAAAATATGGCCAAGAGAGAGCGCGTGAGGCGATGGCTGTTTGGTATGAGATGATGATCAAAAATGCGCGAAGTGATCCCAAAGCGCAGGAGCATTTTAACAAAACAGAGGATCTCTTTGCCCTCGCCATGCAACCCCCAAATCCCAAACGTTTTTTGCCGCACCTTACTCCATTTGACTGCTCTAAGGTTAGCGACGGCGCAGCCTCCATCGCTCTTTTTTCTGAAGAGGGACTAAAAAAGTTTGGCCTTAAAAAAGAGGAGTGTATTGAACTGATCGCCATGGGCGAGGCGGAAGGGGATATCACCAAAGAGCCCGAAGATCCTACCCGTCTCTCCATTACAGAGAGCGCTGTAAAAAAATCGTTATCAGAAAGTAATCTTTCAATCGATCAGATCGATCTCTTTGAGATTCATGACTGCTTCACAATCACGGCGCTTCTTTCGATCGAAGCGCTAGGGCTCGCTAAACCGGGCGAAGCGCCCGACTATATCCTAAAACATAGAGGCTCTTTTCCGATCAACAGAACCGGCGGTCTCATCGGCTTCGGCCATCCCACAGGAGCCTCAGGCGTCAGACAGATGGTTGATCTCTCAAAAGCTGAAGTAAAACAAGCGATGATGGTGAGCATGGGAGGCGACGACAAGACCGTCACCTCCCTGATTATCAAGACTTAAAATCTAGGCAATATGAGATGGTGGGCAAAACTAGCGAGTCCAGTACCGGCATAGAATAAAAATGGATCCGAGCTAGTCAAATATAGGATCGAGCTCAAAGCGGAAGCATCTTTGATAAATGTGTCTCTTTGAGCTCTACTGTCATAGGCACGAGCTAAAACTGCAAATGTGGCAAAAGCCAATTTGCAGACCGTCGCCGCAATTGTGTCTGACTTTTTCATACATATAACACCAAGCATTGCAGCAAAGGTTGCGATTTGTAATTTTGATTGAAGTGAATGAGGGACTGCTACTGACATAAATTTTCCTTTTTTTTTAGAGGTGACGACTTATCGCCACCTCAGATTTTAGTTTAGGCAGATTGTGGTTGAGAACGGGAAGGAAATCCTAATGTATTTGCAATCGTCTCTGAAAAAATTATGCCAAGAGTAGTTGCTCTAGTTAACGCAAACCCATCCAATGCAGTGAAATAGCAGATGGCAGATCCAGTTACAAAACCATACCATATGGTATCGAAGGAATCTTTTTTAGGTACAACTTTCATTGCAAGCATGACAATAGCAGACGCGAGGGCGTATTGAGGGGCAAGAGCCCTTGTTGAGGCAGACCATGATGTGATTCCGAAGCTGATCGCTCCAGCTGCGGCTGCTGTGACTGCCATATGAGCGTTGATAGTAGTAGACATTTTATCCTCCTTTTTTATTTTGATGAAATGTCGATAAAAATACTCTACCTAATGGTTTGCATTTTCACAACGTTGAAGATGTTTCTTGGCGTATACTTTTCCAACAAGAGGTCAAAAAAGGAAATATAGTATAAGCGGTGATAAGGTGTGTCCAACCTGTACTTGTCAGATAGCCGACCACCTTTACCGTGGTTAGGGTATGAAACAGACGCAAGGGGAATTGATGTGGTAGGTCCTCTTCACTGGTTGCGGTTTTGAGGATCAAGGTGTTGATCGCTAAGGTGCTAATTGCCACGGCCAGTCCATAGCGCAAAGAGTGCTCCGCTCGAATAAGGGTGCAAAGGCCTCCATAGATTGCTCCTCTACAGAGGGCATCACTAACCTGGTCATTAAAAAAGATCGGCTGTGTAGACATAAGAATTCTCCTTTTTTTGTTTCCAAGGAGTCTACTGCAGTGGGGCTCACTTTGCAACAGTTGAACTGAATGCCATTCAAGGGTTTTTCAGAGCGCTTATTTCTTCTTGGTGATATAGGGGGCTATAGGGGGTTGTCTTGTGAGAGAAGAGGAGCGGTTAGCTTCAGAGATTTTAGGGGAGGGACCCCGTAGGGATAGCCTCGCCAAACAGCTCTTCTTTGGAAACCTTTATCCCATTCATATTCAAGAGCCTAATTTTGAGGAGGCGGACGGTGTCGTCGCCTCCTTGAGGGCCTTTGCCTCAGAACACATTGACGCTGATGCCATAGATCGAGAGGCTAAAATCCCCCAAAATGTCATCGAGGGGCTGGCGAAGCTTGGGATCTTGGGACTCACTGTACCTCAAGAGTTTGGTGGCTTAGGCAAGAGTCAATACTGTTACTGTAGGGTGATGGAGGAGCTGGCGCTCTGGGATGGCTCGACAGCAATTTTGGTCAACGCCCACCAGAGCATTGGAATGAAAGGGATCACACTCTTTGGCACAGAGACACAAAAAAAACGCTTTCTACCCGAGCTGGCAAGGGGAGAAGAGCTGGCCGCCTTCTCTTTGACAGAGCCAAACGCCGGCTCCGATGCGGGCGGCATTGAAACTGTAGCCACCTTTGATGAAAAACGAGGTCTCTACATCCTCAATGGTGAAAAGCAGTGGACCACCAACGGCTCTATCTCAAAAATTTGGACGGTGATGGCGAAGCTTGAGGGAAAAGTGAGCGCCTTTATCGTCGAAAGTAATTCACCTGGCATTAAGATATTAGATCCGGCGCAAGAGAAGGTGGGCATCCGCGGGACGCAGACGACAAACATCCGCTTCTCTAATGTTTTGGTTCCGCAAGATCAGCTTTTAGGGGCGAAGGGTGAGGGTCTCAAGGTCTGTCTGACATCCCTTGACTACGGCCGCACAACTTTTGGCGCCACCTGCACAGGGATTGCCAAAGATCTTCTTGAAAGAGCGAGAGAGTATGCGAAAAAAAGAGTGCAGTTTGGCAAGCCTCTGATCGAGTTTCAGATGATTCAAGAAAAGCTCGCGCGCATCGCCGCCTACACAGAGGCGATGGAGGCGACAACTTACCTCACTGCCGGTTTAATCGACGCAGGTCAAGAGGATGTGATGTTAGAGGCGGCGATGCTTAAAGTGTTCGCCTCTGAAGCGCTTTGGGAGATTATCTACGAGACGATGCAGATCTATGGCGGCCGCTCCTTTTTCACCAATGAGCCGCTGGAGCGTCTCATGCGCGATGCGCGTCTCAATATGATCGGTGAGGGAGCCAACGAGGTTTTGCGGCAGTTTATCGCCGCTGTCGGGTTAAGAGAGGTGGGGAACAGCTTAAAAGAGGCTTCTACTTTTGCAAAGGTGGGGCATCTCTTAAAGCTTAAGCGGGAAAAAGATCTCTTTCGCTTCAAGCGCGCCGTCGATGGTCTGCTTTTGCGCTACAAAGAGGAGGTAATTGAGAGACAGCTCGACCTCAACCGTATCACAGACGCTGCCATTGCCCTCTTCACAGTGATCGCTGTGAAGCGCTCCAAAATGACAAAGGCCAAAGCGTACTACTGCCAGCTAGCGATGAAGAGGTTTGACATAGCCCTGCGCTCCCTTGGGGATCCTTTAGATAGCTCAGCTAAAGAGGTGGCATATGGATCTTGAGGAGCTGCGCAAAGAAGAGG
>JAJFMK010000256.1 GCA_021772215.1 Chlamydiota bacterium
TTTGATAACAATAAGGGTTACTACTCTATTAATCAGGTAGCTAGAAAGCTGGACGTTCCTGCTCAAAAGATCTACTATGCGACCCGTGCAGGTCACATCAAAGGAACTAGAAAGGGCGCCGCTTGGGTGATTCACTCAAACGAAGTGCAGCGCTACCGCGAAGAGTACCTAAGCAAGAAGTACAATAAGGCTAGCTAAGCCTACTACTCTTTCAAAGAGATAAAATTTTCAGCTGTTTTAATGTAGATGCCCCTCCTCCTCTACGAAAACAGCTGTTCCTCGGGCTCATCCTGCAAAGGATGAGCTCTTTTTTTTTGTAAGCGCCCAAGACCCTCCTCCAAAACGCTTACAAACATGATCTTAAACAAATCGACTTTTTTTGACGACAACGAATCGATATGACAAGAAGAAAACAGATTAAAGTGATTGAATATGACGAGAGATGGCCACAAATGTATAAAGAGCTCTCTTACAGTATCAAAGAGGTGCTAAGAGGTAACTGCATTGCCATCCACCATATCGGTTCGACAGCAGTGCCAGGGCTTGCTGCGAAGCCTAAAATTGATATCATTGCACTCGTCAAAGAGCTAAAGAGTGTTATAGCTCCTCTAAAGCCGCTAGGGTATCTCTATCGCGGTGAATTTAATATCCCCTTCCACTACTGCTTTACCAAAAGAGAGGGCGTCAGAAGCAACTTACATATTTTTGAAGAGGGCCATCCCGAGATCGAACTGAATTTGACCTTTAGAGATTACTTAAGAGAACATGAGGAGGCAAGAGCTGAGTATTCTCAATTGAAGCGGGATCTCTTAGAGAGCGATGGCGTTCATGAGAAGCGCGGCTCGATGTTTACGGGCTATACTTTGGGCAAAGATCGATTCATCACAAAAGTGTTAAAGAAATGCAACTTTAATCGAGTTCGCTTTTTAAAATGCACGCATTTAGAAGAGATCGAGGCGGCAAAAAGACTCTTAGGATCTGAACTATTACCTAAAAGCCGCCTCCACTTTGTTCTATGCGTTGGCGTCGATGTCGTCGGCTATGGCGATGTTGTTCTACCCGAATTTACGATCGACAAAATCATCATTGATGAAAAGGCGAAGAAGAGAGGTTATGAAGAGCTTTTGCGTGAGAAGATAACACGCTGGATTGCGAAAGAGTAAAATCGTGGCCGAATTTAGAAACGATAATCTTTGACGAGGAGCTGGATGCTGCCGCGCTGGAAGAGGTTAATTTGTGGGGTGAAGGCAACTTCCATTGTCCCCTTCCTTCCACGTATGTTAAGACGGTCAGAAGCGCGGTTCATGGCGATTCCCTCTAAGATGCGGTCCCCTTGAGCTAAGAAGAGCTTCAGGTGGGTCTTTCCAATCACGCGGGCAGGCCACGCCTGCTTCGCCTTGGCATGAAGAATCGGCGGCATATTGTCATTACCGTAAGGCTCTAAAAGCTTATTCGATTCGATCAGATCAAAGGTCACCTCATGAAACTCCACTTCAGCATCGAGTTGTAACTTATTGATCACATCCTCTTCTTCAAGTTTCTTATCTGCTACTTCAAAAAAGCGCTTCGTAAAGGCTTCAATGTTTTCTCTCTTCAGCGTCATCCCTGATGCAAGGTCATGCCCTCCAAAGTTTTGCAAAAGCTCCTTCATCCCTTTTAAGGCAGAAAGAAGAGGAAATCGGCTGATAGAGCGCAAAGAACCTTTTCCCATATCCCCATCAATAGCAATCATCGCTGCCGGTCGATTAAAATATTTCGATAGACGCGTTGAGATAATCGCAATAACACCGGGGTGCCACTTATCACTCGCCAAAACAATTGCCTTATGATTTAACAACTCTGGATTGCTGACCAACATCTCCTCCGCCTCAACAGACATGGTCCGCTCAATCTTCTGCCTCTCGGCATTATTAAGATCTAGGGCGATAGCCATCTCCTTGGCCTCTTTCTCATTTTTAATTAAGAGAAGCTGCACTCCTTTATCAGGATCGTCGATACGTCCTAAACTGTTCAAACGAGGGGCTATCTTAAATACGATATCGGTTGCGCTAACCTCGGTGATGTTAAGGTCACAAATAGAAATCAACTGCGCCAAACCCACTCTCTTCGTCTTCTGGAGCTCCTTTAAGCCGTAACGCACTAAAATACGGTTTTCATCCTTAAGCACACCCATATCAGCCACAGTCCCCAGAGCCACAAGGTCTAAATAGCGCTTGAGGTCAACCTTCTTCGCCTTTTCAGCCGAGAGCTGGTTGGTGATAGCGTGCGCCAATTTAAAGGCGACTCCGACACCTGTTAACTCGCGGTTAGGATAGCGGCTCTGCCTAAGCTTTGGATTTAAAGTCGCCACACAGTGCGGAACAGTTTCCGTGGGCTCATGGTGATCGGTGATGATGACATCAACACCCTCTTTACTGATCCTTGCGATCTCAGCAGCGGCCGTAATGCCACAGTCGACGGTAATAATCAATCCACACTCTTTTCTCTTAGCGTAATCGAGCGCTTCGATGATCAGCTCATCTCGGCTAATGCCTCGCGAGGAGATATAGTAGTGCACATTGGCCCCGATCCTTTTTAAAAAGTCGGCTAAAAGCGCCGTCCCGGTCATGCCATCAACGTCGTTATCACCATAGACTAAAATGCCCTCACCCGTATCTATGGCTCGGAAAACACGCTTAATAGCGCGACTCATCCCACGAAGAAGAAAGGGGTCGTAGAGGTCAGGAAGTTTAGCATAGAGATAGTCATGAATATGATCGAGATCTGAAAAACCGCGCGTGATTAAAATTTGCGCGGTGACAGGATGAATCTTGAACTCTTTGATGATCCGCTGTTTTAGCTTCTCATCTTTTTTGGGGTATACCCAAACAAGATCATCAGGTTGGTGGTGAAAAGAGACCATACTACTACATCCCAAGTGGTATTGCAGTAGATATGTTTTTAATATCAAAAGAGAACAGGAAAGTGTCTGTATATCTGGTCGGTCATGGGCAAAAAAAATGCCGCTACTTCATCATTTAGGTCCTATAAAACGCTTTGCTCATAAAATGAGTTGAAACTCACTCAATTTGGGTTCTCGAAAAAACATAATCTACTGAGCCTAAGTTTATGCTTTCCCTCCCTTTTGTCAAGTCAAAAGGAAGCCATCTTCAAAAAAGTGGCAGCAAAGCTGCCAAGGTCAATTCGACGAGGTCGACCCCTTGAGGGTCGGTCGAGGAGAAGAGATGCAATTGGCTTTATAAGGACGTTTTTAACGGGCAAATGAGTTTTGCAATTCCCTCTCCATTCCCCTTTCTCTTACTACAAACCGCACCAAGTTTACACTTTGCATGAAAAAATAGCTGCAAGAGGGCTTTCATCAGGTAATCGACGAAAAAATGAACTCCGTCGCTTTCCATCAAAGACTGCAATCTTACTTAAGCATTCTTATCTTACACTCAGCAGCTTCGCTTCTCAAATGACCTGAGAAACGCCTTCTGGATTTGGTGATAGAATCGTCTTCTTTTTTCAAAATCCATTCCACTGTTCGCTTCGTTCGCGAAATAAACCAAACTGGGGCCCTTCTTATCTTTTTTAAATCAGCTCTTTTCCTTTTAGCTCCTGGCGGGGCTGCCAAAGTCCAATAAATGCCGGGTAGTCCAAAGGAATCTCACCCTTAGGCCCCCACAGATCCGTACGTGATAGTCTCCCATCATACGGCTCCTATTGTTAATATCGTTCGAAAACAATTTTGTCCCTTTCAATATATCCTCCCATTTCTGGTTGTATACTAATTAAAACAACAACAATACGATCCCTTCGCTCCACTCTCATTACAAGAGCTTCATCACACTTACGAATTGCTTTCGCCCCCGTGCTGCACGTCGATACTCTTACTCTTGTGGGTCCTCCACTTGAGTGTCTCTCTTAGCATTGCAACGACGGGTTCTCATGTTCTATGTAAAAGCCCATGTTAAGTTCATGCCATCTATATGCCGCTCGCCACTTAAGCAGTAATCAGGTAACCCTTGAGTTTAATTCCTGGTCGTCCCTTGCAACTTCCAGTTTTGACAACGTCTAATCTGTTTCGACATTTTCAGACAATGGTTCATTCTCATTCATCTCCTTAACATTCACCTGAGATGATCTTGTCTTCCCTTTTCCTTAACGCTCACCACATCGGCACTATCTCCTCTGCAGCCTAAGGGGTTTGCCCCTGCTCCTGAAAGCCGAGTCGAGGGACCTTCCCTCATCTTTTACACAGCATCCTCACTATCAGAGATAGTGAAGTTCGTGACACAACAAGAGCCAAGGTTCCAAAGACCAACGTTCAGAACTTCCGGGAAAGGGCGAGGCCGTTGCTGTCATGGGCGCTCGAGCTGACGTTGAGGTTGAGGCCAGGAGGGGAGAGGCCGCCTACACGGGTCTGATAATTATCAACCTTCTCCTGGCATCGGGTGTAGGTCAAAGGATCTCTACCAAACAACTTCTCGCCGCTCCTCGCATGATGCATCAAGATCCCCAACGAGGCATCTAGGAGATGAGGCGGCTCATCGCCTCCCTTCTCTAATGAGCATTGATCCTTATACGACTTATTCCGGCTCCCTGGTACGACATCCCGCGTCATCAGCACCCAATGCGGCTCTGTCCCCTTTGAGCCATGTTCACCTATAATCTTATCATTATAATATGCATATTTCGCCGCATGACCCCCTCCCTTCGGATTTTGAATCAGGTCCTCTAAGCTATCCAAAGTCAGCGGGCGGCCATTGACCCGGCTAGGGACGTAAAAGAGGAGGTGTGTCTCGCGCACCTTCTTGCCAGACCAGTAGTGACAAGGGCTATTTAGGATCTGCCCGATATCTGCGGGCAGAGGAGGCGCTGGGTCTACCTCGCCGAAGTACTTCTCCCAGTCGGCGGGGCCAAAGGCCATGGAGGGAATTGCTGAAGCTGACGGCGCTTCGGCGCTGACTCTGGATGTGGAGCCTGTGTTCCCTGGAGAGGGTGCTAGTGCTCCGTTATATCCAAATTTGCCAGCGGCGCGCAGCTGCTTTTCTCCCTCATCTTTTTTTCCGATGCTGAGTAAAAATTCGCCATACTTCCCATGGACTTTAGCTGCGTAGGGCTTGCCTATTGTACTGATCAAATGACGCATCTCCTTCAAATTGACTGATGCCTCTTTAAAAAGCCGCTCCGCCTCTTCATTGTCCTCCATTGTCGCTTCATATTCTGCTGAGCTCAGAAGTTCATCGATCTTTTTAAACTTTGCGCCTGCATTGGTGGTTTGGTGACTCTCAATTGACTCAAACAGGGGAGAGAAACTCTTGGATAGCAGCTCCTGCTCTCCGATGCGCAGTTTTCCACTCACCTCCTCTCCAAAACGGCGGATGTTATTCAAGATGGCGTCGATTACAATTCGATCCGCATCGCTTTTCGCCGATTCTAACTCATTTTTCCAA
>JAJFMK010000257.1 GCA_021772215.1 Chlamydiota bacterium
CCGCTTAAGGTTAAAAATAAACACGCCTCGCTGTAGTGGGTTTGGGAAAGAAGAGTGAAATCTCTTCAGATGTGATCCGAAAAGCGTATCGCGCTGCCGGATCGGCCGCTAAAGAGCGAAAGCTTACAAAGCTTTCTGTCATCGTCCCTTTGCGTCTCGGGGTTAACTTAGAGGACTCTGTTGAATCAGTTACAGATGGTCTTCTCTTTTCTAGTTATACCTTCTCAGAGCACAAATGTGAAAAACCGCAGAATCAGCTCAAATCGATTACTCTACTCACCGCAGAAGAAAGAGCGCTAGATAGGGCTAAAGAGACCGCGCTCAGATTTACCGGTGTGGCGCTCTCTAAAGATTTGATTAACCTCAATGCCGACGTGGTGACGCCGCAGTGGCTTGGTGACCTTGCCAAGCAGATGGCAAAGTCTGAGCTAAAGCTGAAGGCGACCGTTTTTGATAAGGCTAGGATTCAAAAAGAGAAGATGGGTCTTCTCTTGGCTGTGAGCCAGGGTTCTACAAACAAAGATCCGCGCTTCATCATCCTTGAATATAATGGAGCAGCTAAGAGTAAGAGCAGCACAGTCTTGATCGGTAAAGGGGTTACTTACGATACAGGTGGTCTCAACTTAAAGCCGACAGGCTTTATGGAGACGATGAAGTCGGACATGAGCGGCGCTAGTATCGTTCTCTCGACTGTCTACACAGCAGCTAAGCTTGGCTTAAAGTGCAACGTAACTGCGATTGTTCCTGCAACTGAAAATGCTATTGGCCCAGAGAGCTTTAAGCCGGGCGATGTCTATACAGCTTATAACGGAACAACTGTTGAAATCGGAAATACCGACGCTGAAGGGCGCCTCGTTTTGGCTGATGCCATCTCCTGGGCCGAAGATAAACTTGAGCCAGATCGTATTATTGATGTAGCCACACTTACCGGTGCTATCGCTGTTGCTTTAGGCGAAGGGTGCGCTGGTCTCTTTACGCCTGATGACAAGCTCGCTAACGCGCTTCTTCAGTCTAGTGATAAGTCTGGTGAGATGCTCTGGAGAATGCCTCTCATCAAAGATTACAACGAAAAGCTCAAATCTCATGTTGCCGACACCTCAAATATCGGTAACCGCGAAGGGGGAGCCATTTCAGCCGCTCTCTTCCTCCAAAAATTCGTCAAAAAGACCCCTTGGGCACACCTCGATATCGCCGGTGTCGCCTTCACCAAGTTTGCTAAAGGGCTCTTTCCCAAACATGCCACCGGCTATGGCGTACGCCTCCTCATCAACTATCTATCCCAAATCTAAAAGAGTCCTCTAGCCCCATTTTTCAGGAGCAGATTGTGGATTTGTTATTTTTTTTAAGTGGCTAGATTTGTAACTGCTTTCAATTAAATAGTTTATATATGTGTTGATATTATATAAGTTATTTGATATAAGTTATTTGATATAATTATTTTGTTAATTAATATTAAAGCAATATGGAGGAATATGTTTGTTTCGGGTTTAGTTAAAGGTGTATGTGCTTCTGGGTGTTTTGCATATGCATACAATCAATACAATAACTATAACGTTATTAATAATGTTATATTGTTAAGCATAAGTTGCGTGGAAAGGTCTAGAGTTATGGGTAATGATGCTTTAAGAAGGAGTGTTGAACAATATAATCCAAACAGTTGTACTGAGAAGCCGAATGTTGTATTTAATAGAGTTTGTGGTGAATATTATAATAAGTTCTACCAAGAAGGTCTAAAGTTTATGTTTCGTGAGAATGATGTTTTGTATAGTCGATACAAAGAAGATCCATTGTTGGATTCCGATAATGATAAGCGTAAGACTATTTTCCTCGGGACTGCCGCAGCTGCTATCGGTTGTAAATTAGCATACGATGTGCTTATTTCTTCTAAGAGGTAAAGGGTATCCGCGTCACAGGCTTTAGCCTTAAGCCATCTGGCTTAAAGCCGTTTTTGTGACGCCAGGCGGCGAGGCCGGCGATCATGGCGCCGTTGTCTAGGGTGAGTTCTCTTTTTGGCCAGTAGAGATTGAGATCTGTCTTTTCGAAGGCATCACGCAAAGCTTGATTGTTTGTGACCCCTCCGCCGAAGAGGAGGTTTTGGCAGTTAAATTCTTTGGCGGCTAGGGTCGCCTTCTTAATTACATCGCGAATCACGGCTGCTTGGAATGAGGCGGCCATGTCGTTGATCTCTTTTTCTGTTAATGTGACTTTAGAGATGGAGCCTTTGGGGCCAAAGAGGTTGTAGAGAACCGAAGTTTTTGTGCCGCTGAAGGAGAAATCGAAGGGGCGGTTTTTGATCTGGCCCGCTTTGATGGGATAGACTGTAGGGTCGCCAAGGGCGGCTCTTTTTTCAATTTCAGGGCCGCCGGGATAGGGCAGCTGCATCATCTTTGCCACTTTATCGAACGCCTCGCCTAGGGCATCATCGACAGTTTGTCCTATGAGCTGAAAATCTCCAAATGAGCGCATATAGAGTAGAGTTGTATGGCCGCCGGAGAGGACAACGCCAATCGAGGGGAAGGTAATCTCCTCTTCATGGGACATCAAAACAGCGTAGAGATGCGCTTCAATATGGTTGATGCCCATTAGTGGCTTGTTGAGGGTCATCGCTAAAGTTTTGGCGCACTGGAGTCCTACCATAAGGGCTCCTAGGAGGCCTGGCCCATAAGCGACCGAGATCAGATCGATATCTTCGAGTTTGCTGTTGGCTTCTTTTAAAGCCTCATCGAGAAGGGGGATAATCTGTTCGGTGTGCATCCGAGAGGCAAGTTCGGGGATTACCCCGCCAAAGGATGAGTGTACGGTAGCTTGTGAGGCGATTTTGTTGGAGAGGATCTCTTTGGTGCCCCTGACGATGGCGACAGCGGTCTCATCGCAGGTTGTTTCAATGCCTAGAGTTAACATTAATCCCTTTAGCGCTCTCTTTGTCTAAAAACCAAAGGGATGGCTGATCTGCAGTTCCAACGCGAGCCACGGGATAGCTGCTCTCATTTGAAAAAACCTCAGTTACGACACTGCTCTTGCCGGCTCCTAAGACGTATAGCACAACCTGTCTGGCGTGGTTAATTAGAGCAAAAGTGAAGCTAAGGCGCCAGCACTCTTTTTGCGGGATGTAGTTGGCGATGACAGCGGTCTCTACTACTTCTAAGCCATCTGTTCCAGGAAAGAGAGAGGCGGTGTGGCCATCTTCTCCCATGCCAAGCATCACCAGATCAAAACGCATATCAGGGACAAGCTCTTGAATTTTACGCGTGTAGAGCGCGGCGGCTGTTTTTGGATCTTCATGCTCTCCCATGGGGCGAATAATCTGATCTTGTGGGATATTGAGGGTGCTAAACCCTGCATCCATAGCCATCTTGTAGTTACTATCAGGGTCTGTGGGAGGGACGCAGCGCTCATCGCTCCAGAATAGCCAGACCTTTGTCCAATCTATCTTGTCTTTCCAAGCGTTAGTTGATAGCAGCTTAAAGAGGGCCTTAGGGGTGCTGCCACCAGATAGAGCCACATAAAAGGCGCCCGACTTTTCCATCGCCTCATTGGCGGTTTTAACAAAATGTTTGGCTGCTTCTTCAACAGCCGCTTGGCTGACAATGACTTTTCTTGTATTCATTTGACGATAATTTTAGATAGCAAATTTAACATAGGGGGATAGTGGGAGTCAACTTCAGCCCAGAGAAGCTGGGCGAGGTAGTGGCTGCCGCGATTGACATCGGGGAGGTATAGGGTAAAGGGGAGGTCGCAGGCGTCATGAGAGGCAAGATGGACCATCACCTGTGAAGTCTTAGGTTTCTTTGTCAATTCGACCATGCCGCCGTTGCTGTTGGCAGCGCTAAAAGAGAGAATCTCTCCCGGAAAGCTGCCCTCTTTGTCTTCCTCTTGAAGCTGGAGGGTAAAGGAGTTGTTAACTTTGATTGAGTCACCTTCAAGAGGTTCTAAGCTCCAGTTCAGCCTTGAGGCGAGCCAGGCGAAGAGGTAGAGGCTTTGCGTCATTGACCCCTTTTGATAGCTGATCTGCAGCTTTTGGCAGTCGGTTAAAATAGCTAGGCGTGGTTCGGAGTCGATCAGCTCCATGAGAATCGATCGCCAGCCGAAGATTTTGGCCCAGTTTATGTCGACAATTTCACGTTTACACTCATCGAGAATCTGATGCATTTTTTGGCAAAAGAGTTTCAGATCTTGATTGGGCTCTGCGTCAAAGAGAAGGCGCTCTGAGATCTGTTTAAAAAAGCCTAGTGCTTTACTGCTAGAACTGGGGTTGCCAAGCCAGAGCGTATAAACAGGATAGTCGGGAACGAGGAGGGGGAGGGCGAGCAGCTCTACCTCATCGATGCGCTTGCCGCGAAGCTCCACATGGACACGGGAGTAGGCATCTCCCATCTCCGGCTCTTCACTCACATCGATGCCGTCACCTTTTGCCTCGCGGTCGCCAAAGAGAATCATCACTTTAGCGGGGAAGTAGCTGAGTAGGATATCGGTAAAACTGTTGATACGAGATAGCTTAGATTTATCTTCTGTATAGGCGATGAAGTTAAAGAGACAGGAGCGCTGTGCGCGGTAGGTGATATCTTTAACTTCGGCTCGCTCGCCCATTAGATCATCCTCCATGATCGGCCCTCGCGCCTTAAGAGCTCATCCGCATCGCTTGGTCCTAACGAACCGGCTGAGTACGGCGAAATTTTGGGGCCAAGTCCACTTTTCCAACGCTCTAAAATTGGTGTCATGAGGCGCCAAGAGGCTAACACTTCGTCATCTCTGGCAAAGAGCGTTGAATCGCCCGACATACAGTCACAGATGAGCCTCTCATATGCTTCAGGGGGCTTAGAGCCGAAGTAGGAGTTGTAGCGAAAGTCCATCTTAACCGGCTGCACCACTTTAGAGAGGCCCGGAACCTTGCTGTTAATCTTTAATGAGATCCCCTCGTTGGGTTGAATGTGCATCACGAAGGCGTTAGGAGCGATCTCGCGGTTGGCGAGAGCCTGCACGCCGGGAGGCTGGCGGAAGGTGACAGCGACCTCAGTGGCGCGCCTTGTTAACCTCTTCCCTGCGCGCAAATAGATCGGAACGCCGGCCCAGCGCCAGTTATCGACAGAGAGCTTCATCGCCGCGTAAGTTTCGATGTCAGATTTAGGGTCAACATTCTCTTCATCGTGGTAGCTCACGACGCTTTCGCCGTTGATTAACCCGGGACCATACTGACCTCGGACTACATTTTGGTCGATCTCAAGAGCACTCATTGGAGAGATCGCTTTAAGGACCTTCACCTTTTCATTGCGGATCGCATCGGCAGAGAAGCTCGAAGGCGGCTCCATCAAAGTTATGGATAAGAGCTGCATCGCATGATTTTGAATGATGTCGCGAAGGAGGCCCGCCTCTTCGAAGAAGCGACCCCTAGTGCCAATGCCCAGCTCTTCGGCGACGGTGATCTGGATGTTGTCAACGTAGTGGTTGTTCCAAAGGTGTTCAAAGATCGGATTACAAAATCTAAATGTAAGAAGGTTTTGGACGGTCTCTTTACCAAGGTAGTGGTCGATGCG
>JAJFMK010000258.1 GCA_021772215.1 Chlamydiota bacterium
AGCGGCAGAAAAAGCGCTGACAGACTCTCCCCACTATTTTTGTAATATCAACAGAGAGGGGAAGGGAGATATTTTTGATCAGATTGATCACAAACCGGCGGGCTTAAGAAGAGCCATCATCGAAAAGACCCCCTTCTGGCCAACGCACCCGATACGCGACCGCGTTGAGGGACCAAGAGGACAGTGGCAGCTCCATTTTGCCGGGGACCTCACGATGAGAGCAGACCTATTCCCTGTAAAAAGTCAAAAGATCTCGCCACTTTTTCTCTACAACCGGCTTCTCAACCGCCTGTTGAGAGGACGCCGATCACCTTATTTTTGAAAAGCCCCTTGGTAATACGAGCTGTCTGGATGTCGCACGTCTGCTGGCCCGCATCAGAGCTCTCGAGGGACATTCTCATCTCCAGGCGCTCTTTACTCTTTAGCCCCTCTCGCCACTCATCATTGGAGCGGATCTTGCGACTAAATTCTTTTGCAAACTGGTCAGGATTTTGACCCAAAAGAGCCCGTGTTGCCTGGCTGACGTAGAGGAGTTTCTCCTCTTTGGGAGAGAAGAGGAAGATAACACCACGGTTTTCCTTGTTTAAAGCTTGATAGAGGCGGCGCTGATCGAGGGCATAGCTATCAACGGAAGATTCGGGGCCGCTCATCTCAGGAGAGAAGGACCAGGCGCCACTATGCTGCTCCGCCAGCTGCAGCGATCGGCGCAAAATGCTATTTGCATCGTAGGAGAGACGCTGCTTATCTCTTTCAACAAGACCTCCTACCTCCTTGTGGAGGCGAGCGACGCCGCCGACGAGATTCTCTAACACCGCCTCACGGCGGGTCAGCTCCTCTTTGACAAGGCCTAGTTCCTTTTGAAGCTCAGCGACCATCATCTCCTTATCCTGAAGGTTTTTCAACCCCTGACCGCGTGCGTTGGACAGCTCTTGGGTTAGATCTTCAATCCGCTTTTGATAGGGCTCAAGGTCTTCATTAGACCCCTCCCTAATCTCCCTTTTAACCTCCTCACCAACCTCACTGTCGCTCTCCTCCTCCATCCAGGTGAGATAGACTAAAAGTGTGGCGATGCTCATTAAGAGCCAACCAAGCCCGAGCGACCAAAAACCGACACTGTCGGGAAGGTAACGTAAAATCGAGAGACTCCAAAAAAGAAGGGGGACTAGGTAGGCAACCGCCATAGTAAGGGGGGTGCTTCGCTTTAAAAATGAGATCACGTTGACTCCTCCAATATTGATAGCCCTATCTTAACAGATGAGACAGTTAAGTTGGGACGGTGGGGATTTTTTGCGCTTAGTGGTTCGATACAGACAAAAGTGGCTTCTCGTGGGTGGTAGAGCTGCCAGGAGTTCTCCGCACTAGGCGCTTCATAATCAATAGCCATCCGATATTCGTCGGTTTCAAGGAGGATCTGACCCCCACACGCTTTTCTTGGGAAAAGCGTCACATCGTACGCCTCCTCGAGATCAGTGATAAAAAGGCCATTTTCATCAATCCAATCTTCTGGGAGAGGCTTCTCAACTCCATCCACTAAACTACTTTTGGCAATCTCACTTGTCACTTTGCCCTTACCATTTGGTAGACGAAAATAGTAGTGGATGCCGACAACGGAATCGGCGTCGCTAACAACGGAGAGATCTAGCTGAAGACCCTTCTCCTCTAAAGAAGCCTCCATACGCATCGTAAACATCTGACCTTGAAGATCTTTAATCGGCACACCCTCCCACTCCTCATCTCCAGAGAGAATGGCTGTAATGCAGTTGCCTTTCTGTTTGGCTCGCCAGGGTGCATACCTAGCTATACCATGAGAGAAAGGGTCCACCTCCCCACGTTTTGCATTTTCCGCAAAGTGGGGATAGGAGACACCATCGGGGATTTTCGGCAGCGTCTCCTTTTTTCGGCGCAAGAAATGGGGACCGGACAGCGCCCCTAAGCCTGCCGCGCGCGCTAGAAAGGGCTCTTTTGTCGATTGATCGATAAGCTCAACATCTCCATAGCGATAGGAGAGGAGATTCATACCCTTCGAAGGGGCAAAAACTGCTCTCAAAGGGACTCCCTTTGCCGTTTGATTTTCTAAGATCAGCTCTTCCATTTCGCGACGTACCTCCCTAAATAGATAAAGTAGAAGCTTAAGCCAATCAAGATTAATGTGTAGATCGCCCGCTTCATTGGAAAAACCTTCTGTATGGTGCAGCTGTGGGGATCTTTAGGATCACAAAAAACAGACCACTGCTTTCCCTTCAACTCTTCGATACGATTCTTTACGAGATAGGGATTTTTAAAAGTCTCGCTCTCTAACCTCTCTCTCTTTTGGATTTTTTCCTCTCCCTTTGTAAAGCTGTAGCTAATCAGGGGGGCAAAGTGCTGCTTCTCATCCTCTTCAATTTCCCAAGCCTCCACTCTCGCAGGATGCTTCTGCGCAAGACGTGCCTGATTCCAGATCTGATAAATGGTCTCAACTCCATACGAGATCGTAATGACCAAAATGACAAAGAGAAAGAGAGCCCAAAGCTTATTGCTATGCATCAACTGTAAAGACCATCCTCTTATTTGTGATCGGGTGGGCAAACTCTAAACGAACCGCCCGAAGTCTAAGACGCGCCTTCGGTGAAAGGGTCGCCCCATATTTGGTGTCTCCTAAAATCGGGTGGCCACAATGAGCTGCCTGAACGCGAACCTGGTTTTTCTTTCCTGTTTCTAAGAAAAAGGTAACTTCGGTGGTCTTGGGACCATATTTATCCACTTTGTAGTTCGTCACAGCTCTCTCCCCCTTATTACGATTGTCACTCACATGCATCTTATATTTTCGGTCCTCATAAATGAAACAATCCCAAGTCCCCTCCTCCGGCTCTAGACGTCCCTCTAGAGTAGCTCTATATTCTCGGATAATATCATGATCCTTAAAGAGTTGTTTTAACCCATTAAACGCTTTTTCGTTAAGAGCAAAGAGAATCACCCCTGATGTCTCCTTATCGAGCCGATGGACCACATAGAGCTCTCTAAACTCCTGCTTTAAAATGGAGTGAAGGGTATCCTCTTTTTCGTTGTCTGTTGCCACAGACAGAAGGCCACCCGGCTTATCTAAAACAATCAGATGTTGATCTCTGTAAAGCTCTTTGACACGGCCCTGAATTTTTTTCTCTTTTGCGAGGCGCTCTACCTTCTCTCCTCCTTTTAACTCCATATCCCAGCGCACAGCTCGCGTGCCGTCGACCAAAATGCGACCCAGCTTCAGCCAGGAGCGCAACGTGGCATTAGAGCTGTCGGGAAACCACTCTTTTAGGAACTCCCCCAACTTCTGTTCCTCGTCTACCTTTTTTAACATGCTATCTCCTTAGCCTTAAGAATCACATCATTCACCCCAACTCCATAAAAGGAGCTGCCCAAAATCGTGAAAGGGATGCTTTTTTGTATTTTTTCAGGATCAAAACCTACCGGGTATTGAGCAATGGCGCTCTCTACCACAGTGTCTGCCACATAATCGGGGGCCTGTTCAATCTGTAATATATCCAATACTCGCTCAATGTCTTTAAGAAAACGCTTTTGACACATGACAGTTAGTCGCGTTCCAACCCCCTGCTCGGGAAAAACTGCCGAATCAAAAACAACTCCCAAAAGGTCATCTCGGGCAGAATTTAAAAAACCAAAACCGGGGTATCGCAAAACATTTTCTTTCCAGCCGAGGTAGATCATCGTTACGCCCTTATGGGGAATTGGCGGCATTGAAACAAATTTTGAGAGAGTGGGAGCCGGTAGAGTCGAATAGAGATCATCCGCCTCGATGGGACCTTGGCTTGTCTCAATCTGATATCTTTTGCCATCAAAATTGACGGCGGTCACGCTACTGTTCAAACGAATATTTTCTTCCAGTAAGACCTGCAGGCGAAGAGGGAGCGCTTCAAGACCTCCCTTTAAGGTAAAAAGGGGCTTTTTGGAGCCCTTTTCCAAAGAGAAGAGAAGAGGTTTTCTTCGTCGATGAGCTCGATAGAGAGAGGGAAAGGCTGAAGCTAAAGAGATCTCACGAGAGTCGCCCGCAAAAATTCCAAGCGTCATCGGGGC
>JAJFMK010000259.1 GCA_021772215.1 Chlamydiota bacterium
TTAATGATGGTTTGTTTAGAGGAACTTGTCTCAGCCTGCTCCATCAACAGTAAGGTTAGTATATATGTTAGGAAAGTTTACAACAAGAGGCGCCTTATATCCCTCCCCTGAACGGAAGGGTTTTACGGCGTCGGTGATAAACTCTTTATGGAGGTTAATCTTTGGGTCTTCAAAGCCGCAGCCCATCAAAAGACCGCTCCAGCCTGCTCCCTTAAGAGGCGGGTATTGGAAAGATCAAAGCCATCTCAAACTCCAAACTCAACATAATTGAAAAATCTCTGAAGAGCTTCGCAATCACGCCATTCTCTCCATTTTGGGATTAGACAGACTGCTCATAGGGCTGAACGATCGATAACCTCAGCCGCAAGCAAAGAGATGGAGTTATTTCTCAATACGGATCGTACTTCTCTGCTTCAAAGCTTGATTGTAGGTGATATAGCTTCGCGCTAGGACATCCAGCTTATACTTTTTATCTGAGCGGCGATAGAGCTTGGTCGGATCGTTTTGATTTTTGAACTTCTTTTTACCAAGTAGCTGGTTTTGCACAAAGAAGAGCTTGCTTTCTGTTGCATAGACGAGGGTGTAGCCCTTTAATTCCCCGAGCTTATAGAGACTTAAGATGCTGGCGCCAAAATAGCTTGTGCCATCGTTTCTATGAAGAGGCTTATAGATTGCGACGCGGTCGCGATTTGCTGAAATGGTTGGATTGAAGTCGATCACCACCACGCGTGGAGCAAAGGGCTCATCAATACCAAGCCAGAGATAGAAGGCGTTATATCCGTTGACTGAAAGCAGATCAAATATCTTCGGTGCATGATGCTTCATTAACAGCTCTTTGATGTTTTCTTTCATGACCATCTCTTTACCAAAAGAGAGTGAACCAAAGCCAAGCTCTTCGACAAGCGGCTCCTTCTCAATCACTTCAACAGCAAAACTGTTTGTGGTTCCTACAACGTCAAAGATCTGTTTCAGCGTTTGATCATCAGATAAATTGATTGTCGCAGATAGGGGAAGAAAAAATAGAAATAGGGAAAGTAGTTTTGTCATAGGTCACAAGTTACCAAATAAAGCTGATTTTTGGTAATAGAATATCATGCACAGGTGGTGGTATCTCCTACTCTTTTTTCTTCCCCTTTTTGGGGAGATTGAACTCTCGTTGGCAGAGGTGGAGGAGATTGCGCTCGAAAATAACCGCGACATCTGCGCCCTTCGCAACCTTCTCTGTAAGGCGAAAGAGGGGCGCCTTGAGTCGCTGTCGCGCTGGTGGCCTGAAGTCTACCTGATTAGCCGCGGCTACCAGACTCAAGAGAGGCAGGCGGTAACCAACAGTAAAAGCGCCTTCATCTCGCAAATTGGGGTGGCGCAGAGCCTCTTTTCCACCGATCGCTACTACGATGTTAAGCTCTCAGGGCTCGCCGTCGAACAGCTGCAGCTTCTCCTAGATGCTCTGATCATAGACATACTCTTCGAAGTGCGTGTTGGCTACTACCGCGTCCTTTATGACACGTTAGCCCTTCGTATTACTAAAGAGTCGGTCCAGATCTATCAATCTCTTTCAGAGAGGGAGACGCAAAACTACCGAATAGGCACAACCATTCTCCTTAATCTCAACCAGAGCAAAGTGTTAATTGCCAAGAGCAGCTCTAGCTACTACCAAGCGTTAAAGAATCTAGAGGTGGACCGAGATGTTCTGATACGTCTGATGGGATTTGACCCAGGCAGCTTCTGCTTTGAACTAAACCAAACGGCGTTTCCCTTAAATGAGATTCCGCTGCTCGCCTCAAAGCTAACGCGCGCCGAAGAGATCTTCGCTCCTGCAGAGAAGGGACAGAGCCCGATCTATAGCCCTAACTTCTTGAGCAGAGAAGCAAAAACGATGCAGACGCTCTTCACCCCCTTCGAACGCAACCTTTGGGAGGAGCGCGCTCTCACCTACCGCCCCGATCTTCGAAGGCAAGCCGTCGAGGTAAAGATGGCCAAAACGGAGGTGAACAAAAGGTGGGGTGAGTATCTGCCCAACGTCTGGCTCGAGGCAAACTATGGCGGCTATCCGACACGCACGCTCGATAATCCCTCTAACGCGCTCTTTAACCAAAAATTTCACTGGGCTGTCGGCTTCAACGTCGAGTGGCTCCTCTTCGACGGCTTCGGCAGAGACTACCGGCTGCAGCAGGCAAAATATGAGCAAAAAGCAAAATGTTGCGCCTACGAGAAGGGAATGCAAGTCGCCTACGAGGAGGTGAGGCGTCAGCTCTTCACCATGGAGGAGGCGCTATCGACGCTGCTCACAGCGCAAGGAAGTGTCCGCCTATCTGAAGAGACCAAAGAGCTTGCGGAGATACAGCTAGAGATCGGCACCATCACAATCTTCGACTACCAATTTGTGATCGACGGGCTGATCGAATCACTTAACAGCCAAAACCTAGCCGCCTTTGAGCTCATCCGAAGCTACTATGGACTCAAGCACGCTTCCGGCATTGACCTAGAGGAATCACTTTGAAACTGAAAATTATAGCGATTATTTTAATTATTGCTGCGCTCACTGTGGGATCACTCTTCTATTTTTTTGAAGAGCGGGGAACAGTCTGGACAAATGATGCCTTTAT